>NZ_JBFULT010001100.1:0-1003 GCF_054049755.1 Bradyrhizobium sp. P5_C11_2 | reverse complement strand
GAGATAGACAGTGGTATTGCCGCTGCCGTCGGTGACGAGGTGGCCGCTGACGCCCGAGCCGGACGGAACCGCGGTCGAGGCCGGCGCGGTGCCGCTGCGGAAGGTGATGGTCTTGCCGTTCACGGTCAGCGTGTCGCCGTCGGCGGGCTGGGCGTTGCCGAGCAGGCCRGTGGCGCTCGTGCCGCTGGTGGAGATCAGGGTGATGGTGCCGGCCAGGGCGGTGGTGCCGTCACCAGCCGTCGCACCAGTGCCGGCGAAGCTGCCGATGGTGGCGCCGAGCGTGGTGGTGCCGCTCGCCGCGGTAGTGCCGCCGGCCGCGCCGCTAAACACCACGTTGCTGCTCGCCGTCGCGCTGGCGTAGGAGGTCGTGCCGCGCAGGTCGGCCGCCGTCGCACCCGAGATCGTGGCGGAGACGTTGGACTTGGTGGAGTAGCCGACCGTGGTCTGCAGCGCCTGGTTGGCGATCGACTTGGCGCTGTCGATCAGCTTCTGCAGCGAGGTGATGCCGGTGTTGGCAGCCTGCAGCACCTGCACGCCGTTGGCGATACCGTCGAGCAGATTGTTGATGTCGCTGGCGCGGTTGTCGAGCGACTGTGCCGTGAAGAAGTTGGTGGGATTGTCCAGGGCCGAGTTGACGCTCTTGCCGGTCGACAGACGGYTCTGCGTGGTGGCGAGGAGGTCAGCGGTGGACTGGAGGGAGAGCAGGTTCTGACGAACCGAGGAGGAGAGAACRATACCGGACATTGAGTGTTACCCTTCTGGTACGCAACGCAACAAACTTCGATTAGGATTAATCGATGGCCGGGACGGTGAACGTAGGTGGCTAACAAAGCATGAAGCGTGTCGCTCCAATCCCTATGCGGATTCACCATGCGGGTGATCAGAGCCGGATTGAGCTCGCTTATATCGTCATGATTGGATGGTGCTTTTTCGTGCAGGGAGCAGGTGTTTGCGACTTGTCAACCATAACTCAGAGTTAGCAATTGGCTGCATCCGGATGCAT
>NZ_JBFULT010001099.1:0-1005 GCF_054049755.1 Bradyrhizobium sp. P5_C11_2 | reverse complement strand
GAACAGCAGATTTCTGGCTAAACACCGAACGCCCGCCGGACAACGAATGCGTTCTTTGGATAGGAGCTGGCACCAGGGACACCGGCCTATCCCTCACTCGCCTTTCATTTCAAATCACCCACGCCACAGATTCGGATACGAACGCAGAGCGCGATCATATTGTCGGTGAGTTGAAGAGGATTCGAACCATCGAAGCGGTGAAAGTCTATCAGGCGGGCGACAATCTTCTCGACGAACGCGTCAATCACTACATTACCGATGGCGAGATCACGTTGGCGATTCTGGTCAAAAATGGCGATTGACGTCAAAGCCAAGATTTGCCGACGCTACTACCTCTCAAACTGTCCAACCAGGCGAGCCCGGTTTCGCTGTTTCACGGAAATAACTGTGGCGGGCCGCGTCCTCCCTGCGAAGATTCCGCTATCGACATCCATGTCTGTTGTTGGCCCTGAGCCGACTAAAGCTCCATCCCCTCATCACGTCCGGTATCGGTGCTAAACCCGACCGTGAGCGACGCTTGCGATAACCGCCGCTTGTGACCCAGAGCGGTCATCAGCCGCCGTATTCGGGCGAAGTTGATATAGATCAACCTTGATGATGTGCATAGTCGATACCGCAAAATGTTGCTTGCAGTCTCTTCGGTAGGAATGAGCCGCAAAGGATGGTCAGTCGTTCAATCATTGACACATAAGGAGACGCGCAAATGAGGAAGCTTGCTTCGGTAGGACTGATCGCCGCGGCCATGTTCGCTAATCCGGCCATGGCCGCGTGGTACGACCAAAACGGCGCAGCCGTCCATCCGTCCCGCGTCGTTCACTGCATCCGGGCTCCAGACGTTGGCAGTTTTGCCGGAGGGCCGTTCAATAAGCCTCCCTGCGAACCGGCAAGCTGGCGTAGGGCGGCGTGGCGCGACAAGAACGGTGCAGTCGTCCCTACCTCCAACGTCGTTCACTGTGTCCGGGCTCCAGACGTCGGCAGTTATGCCGGAGGTCCGTTTAATAAGCC
>NZ_JBFULT010001098.1:0-1005 GCF_054049755.1 Bradyrhizobium sp. P5_C11_2 | reverse complement strand
AGATTGGCCTGCGTGCCCGAACCGGTCTTGTTGAGCGAGGCCGCGCGGTCATAGGTCTGCTGCGCGTTGGCCAGCGTCGCCTTGTTCTGGTTGAGATCGGCAAGCTGGAGATCGTCGTCGACGGAATAGAGGGCATCGCCGACCTTGACCTCGTCGCCCTCGCGGATGTTCAGCTTCGTCACCCGGCCAGCCTCATCCGGGCTGACGAAGATCATGTCGGCCTCGACCCAGCCCTGGAAGCCGGGATCGCGCTTCTCGTTGCAGGCAGCAAGCCCGATTGCGAGCGCGGCGGCCAATGCCAATCTGAAAATTGCTTGCGACGACCTCATGTCGTGCTCCGTTCGCCAAAAATCAAATCGAGATGGACGCGCAGCATCTCCTGCGCGTCGAGCGGCGCATGCCGTGCAAACAGGCTCTGCCAGATCACCGCGATCATCGCCGGCGCGACCAGGATCTGCGGATAGCGCGCGAGGTTCTTCTCGCGGATCTCGCCGCGGGCGATGCCGAGCTCGATCAGCGCGCGCATGCTGGCGATCCCGCGCGAGACGACCTCGCGGTAATAGAAATCGGCCACGGACGGAAAGCGCGGCCCCTCAGCCACGATCAGGCGCACGAGATCGCCGCGCCGGGTGCCGATGACCTGTTTCAGGAAGTTGCTGGCAAACGCCTCGACGAGGTCGCGCACCGAGCCCGTCGGCGGCGGCAGCGCAGTCAGCTGCGCCACCACCGGCACGATCACGATGCGCACCAGCTCCTCGAACATCGACTCCTTGTCCTTGAAGTGCAGATAGATCGTGCCCTTGGCGACGCCTGCGCGCTTGGCGATGTCGTCGAGGCGCGTCGCGGCAAAGCCGCGGGCGATGAACTCCTCCATCGCCGCCTCCACGATCGCCGCACGCCGCTCCGCCGCGCGCGTGGCACGGTTGGAGGCTGGTGCTGCGCTCCCTTCCCCGGCTTCCGGCACGTGGCTCGCTGCTCGAACTGCGGATCCAGGGGCGGCGCTGG
>NZ_JBFULT010001097.1:0-1009 GCF_054049755.1 Bradyrhizobium sp. P5_C11_2 | reverse complement strand
GGAACTTGGCGGCCGCGGACTTCAATGGCGACGGTAAAACGGACCTCGCCGTGGTCGCTACCAGCAACAATACGCTTTCGACCTTTTACAGTCGCGGCGACGGCACGTTCGGCCCGGCGGTGACGTTGCCGCTCGATTCGGGCGCCAACGGAATCACCGTCGGTGACCTCAATGGAGACGGAAAAGCCGACGTGGTGGTGGAGTGGACAACGAGCAACTCCTCGACCGGCGAGGATGTTTTCCTCACCGCGCCCAATTCGACCACCACGCAATATACGATCAGCCGCACGCCTCCGGCTCTGACGATCGTCGATGCGGACGTGACGCCGGGGGCCGACGGCAGCTACTACATCAACGCGGCGCACTTTCATGGCGGGACGACGACCCTGTCCGGTTCCGGCAATGCCGGAGACACCGTTACGGTCACGAATGCCGGCGGCAATTCCGTCGTTGGCGTCACCACGGTTGGCAGCAACGGCAACTGGAGCCTTGGCGTGTCCGGCCTGCAGGACGGCTCGACCTACAGCTACGTCGCGACTGCGACGGACGCGCTTGGCCACAGCAATTCCGCGGCGGCGCTCACTTTCAAGGTCGATGTCACCGCTCCGGTCCTTGCGATCACAAGCATCGAAAGCTCCGATGCAACATCCAGCCGCGTCAACATCCAGGGCACGCTCGATCTTGCCGACACGCCGGCCGCGCTCACCCTGTCGTTCGGTGCGACGGATCTCTCCGTGACCAGCACCGACGGCACCTGGCGGCTGGACAATCTGTCTCCGGCCACCGGACTTTCCTATGTGACGGCCCGTCTGCGCGACGCCGCCGGCAATACCGGCGTGTCGCAGTCGATCCCGCTGGCCTTCGGCTACACGATAGCGAGCGGGGCCTCACTTGAGAACGCGATCGTCGTGGCGGCCTCCTCGTCCTTCAGCCCGAGCCTCGTCGTCGGCGGTGGCGCGACCTCGGTCGGGGCGACCGTCCTTCGTAAGGGCGTCGAAGAGGTCCGCGG
>NZ_JBFULT010001096.1:0-1012 GCF_054049755.1 Bradyrhizobium sp. P5_C11_2 | reverse complement strand
GGTCGGATCGAGGGCCGCGTTCGACATGATCGACGAGCGAGCGGTTGCCGTGCTGCTTGACGATATCGCCGAGCGACGCCTCGCATCCGAGGACGCGCGGCAGGCAGTCCGCGATAGGCTTGGAATCGGATCAAGTGCGCAGCCGGATGCAAGAATTGCTGATGCCATGAGGCGGATGCGCGAGGAGCCCAGCGGTTCGCACACGCTTGCCGAACTCGGCCGCCAGGCCGGGCTTTCGTCCTCGCGCTTTTTGCATCTGTTCAAGGACGTCACGGGTGTGCCGCTCCGCCGCTACCGCATCTGGAGCCGGATCGGCGCAGCCGCGCGGGCGGTCGCACAGGGGCAATCGCTGACCGAGGCGGCGCATGGCGCCGGCTTTTCCAGCTCCGCGCATTTCAGCACGGCCTTCCGCGACATGTTCGGCATGATGCCGTCGGAATTGTTCGCGCGGATTCGCGCGAGCTAGTTTTCCGTCGGCGCAGGGCTAGGTCCCGGACCGTCCTCGTCGATCTCGGAGAGGATGTCCACGAGCTCGCGGACGCGGCCGTGGGCGAGTGGCCGGAGATCGTTGATCATCGGCTCGTCATTGGCGAGCCAGGCCTGCGCTTCCGCCAGTTCGTCGACGGTCGCGCCGGTTCCAATGATCTGGGCGATGGTGACGTCGTCGGCCCGGTCCACGGTCTTGACGATGTCGTTGCGGGAGAGGCGCCTCATGGGTGATCCTCCTGCTGTCGGCTTCCTCTCCATTAACCGGGGAAGCCGCGTGCCGGTTCCATCGACCGGGTGCCGCTTCGGTGGGAGGCTACTTCTTCGCCACCTTGTAGATCGCGTTCTCGATGTCGGAGGTGAAGTAGATGACGCCGGAGCCGCCGATGGCCACCCCTGTCGGAATGTTGGTCGGCAGGCCACCAGGCGCGCCTGGCAGGCCGATCGCAAGATTGGCCGCGATCTCGGTCACCTTGCCGTCGGGCGCGATCTCGATGAGCCGCTGGGCGCCGACCTCGGCCACGAC
>NZ_JBFULT010001095.1:0-1021 GCF_054049755.1 Bradyrhizobium sp. P5_C11_2 | reverse complement strand
ACGAAGACGCGGGCGACCCGCGGCGTGACCTGCGTCAGCATCTCCAGCCATTTGCCGGCCAGGGGGCCGTCATAATCGGTGAAGCCGGTGATGTTGCCGCCGGGATGGGCGAGGTTCTGGACAAAACCCTGGCTGACGGGATCGGTCACCACGGCGAACACGATCGGGGTCGTCGCGGTGCGCTTGCGCAGCTCTTCGACGGAGGGCGTGCCGACCGCCAGCAGGATGTCGGGCTTGAGCGCGATCAGCTCGTCCGCAAGCCGCGCGATGCGCGCCCGGTCGCCGCCGCCGCTGCGCCAGTCGACCTTGAGGTTACCGTGCTCCTTCCAGCCATGCCCGGCGAGCGCCTCGACCAGGATGGCGCTGCGGGTCTGTCCGACCGCATCGTCATCGGCCGTGACGGTGAGCACGCCGAGCCGGCGCGTCGCGTTCGACTGCGCCAGTGCCGCCGGCGGCAGCGCGGCGATCGTCCCGAGAAGCGCCAGGACCTCGCGGCGGTTCATCGGGCGCCCCTCAGATCCAGACTCATCATATCCAGCCTTATATCYAGCCTTGGAGCTCGCGCAGCACCAGGGTGCGGATCACGTCCATGCCCGGCTCGCTGTCGTTGAGGCAGGGGATCGCGGAAAACTGCTCGCCGCCATTGTGCCCGAAGATCTCGGCATTCTCCTGCGCGATCTCCTCCAGCGTCTCCAGGCAGTCGGCGGCAAAGCCCGGCGTCACCACCGCGATGCGGCGCACGCCTTCCTTGGCGAGACGCTCCATCGTCTTGTCGGTATAGGGCTGGAGCCACTCGTCATTGCCGAAGCGCGACTGGAAGGTCAGCAGCAGTTTCGAGGCGTCCATCCCGAGCCGGCGGCGCAGCGCCTCGGTGGTGGCGACGCAGTGGCCCTGATAGGGATCGCCCTTGTCGACATAGGATTTCGGCATGCCGTGGAAGGAGGCGACGATCAGCTCCGGCTTGAACGGCAGCGTGGCGAGATGCGCCTCGATCGAGGTCGCGAGCGCCTCGATATAGGCC
>NZ_JBFULT010001094.1:0-1026 GCF_054049755.1 Bradyrhizobium sp. P5_C11_2 | reverse complement strand
CTCCGCGCCATGTACGACGACGTCGTACGGCAGGGGGTTCCTGACCGGTTTGCGGAACTGATCAAGAAGCTTGATGCGCCGGGAGGCGTACCCCAAGTGGAAACTGACGGGGGCTCTAACGACAACAACAATGGGAGGGATTAATGCCTCTCACGAATTCCCTGCGCGACGACATCCTGGCGGCCGTGCCGAGCCTGCGCGCGTTCGCCATCTCTCTCAGCGGCAATGCGGACCGCGCTGACGATCTGGTCCAGGAGACGCTGCTGCGCGCGCTCGCCAACATCGACTCGTTCCAGCCCGGCTCGAACCTGCCGGCGTGGCTGTTCACGATTCTGCGCAACCTGTTCCGCTCCGACTATCGCAAGCGGCGGCGGGAGGTCGAGGATGCGGAAGGCAACTACGCCAAGACGCTGAAGACGCAGCCCTCGCAGAATGCGCATCTCGAGTTCGAAGAGTTTCGCACCGCGCTCGAAAAGCTTCCGCAGGACCAGCGCGAGGCGCTGATCCTGGTCGGTGCCTCCGGCTTCTCCTATGAGGACGCGGCCTCGATCTGCGGCTGCGCGGTCGGCACCATCAAAAGCCGCGTCAACCGCGCCCGCTCGAAGCTCGCAGCACTGCTCTATGTCGATGGCGCCGAAGATTTCGGGCCGGACGAGACCGTGCGCGCCGTGATCGGCGGCAGCGGCGGATAGCGGCCGCCGTCAAACGGATCTCGTCAAGTCAAGAGGCGGCCGTTCACGCGGCCGTCTCTTCGTGCGTGGCTGGGAAACCCGTTGCGCCGTGAACCGCAGGTTATTCGTCCACGCCAGGTCATTCCTCCACGAACGTCACGGTATCAGCGACGCTCGCGCGCGAGGTGCGGTAGCTGTTGACCTTGTGGGCGTTGTCGGCATAGCCGAACGAGATGCCGCAGACGACGCGGCGATCGTCGGGCAGATTGAAGTGGCGGCGGATCAGGCCGGAGTGGCGCGCCAGCGCGGCCTGCGGAATCGTGCCGAGCCCGAGGGCCTGGGCGGCCAGCATGAA
>NZ_JBFULT010001093.1:0-1027 GCF_054049755.1 Bradyrhizobium sp. P5_C11_2 | reverse complement strand
CGACAGCAAGAGCGTGGCAAGCATCGACAACGAGGTAAAGCGCTTGATCCAATTCAGTTTCACGAATCCATTCCTGCGCAAGGTTTCGCGGCGGGCTGTCAGAAGGGCGCCCCGGGAATCGAGAATAGTGCGTCGACCATGGGTTGAGCAAGTGCCGTACGAATTTGCATTGCCTGGTCCGCCGCAGTCCATTCAACGAAGAGGAAATTCATACGTCTTGGGAAGATGCTCTGCGACGGATATTGCCACCGACCGACGGCTTTCAACCGCACACGACCAGCCCATACGGTGCGATCCGGGACGTTGGCACGTCGCCTCATCGTGGCGTGGATGCGAACTACTACGTCGGACCAAACGGACAGCAGAGGATCAATCTGAGGCATCCCGCATTTCGCTCTCCGGTCGATGGCATCGTGACGAATGCAGACGAAGGGTCTGCAGGTCGGATAGCGATCAGGGATGCAGATGGCGTGTCACACGAGCTACTGCACACGCACAGGCAATACGTCAGCATCGGCGATCGGGTTGTCGCGGGGCAGATGGTTGGCACGATGGGCAACATGGGAGTGCGCGAGAAGTACGCGGAGAGTGGTGATCATCATCTTCATTATCAATTGATCGACGCCGCCGGGAATCGTCTCGATCCTCAGGCATATTGGAAGCAACGAGAGGTGCCTGCGCCGAGCTCGCCCGCTTACGTTTCGGAGCATCAACGGTATCTCCAGGACGCGGACCTTGTCCCTGCGACCCGTCCCGAAGATGTGCGGGTCCTGAGAAGAATGCCTGCCGGACAATCGGATCGATCCGCCTTCAATTCGAGTGATGGTGTGTCGGTGCCTTTTATTCCTCCCGATGCGTCGTTTCCGACCCCGCCGCAAAGCAACTTCGAGCAACGATTCGGATCGTGGCCTGCGTCTTCCGGCGGCGTCCTTGCTGGCTTCAATCAAGCTCCGCAGGGACAACCCGACACACCAAACAACGAAGACTGGTCCGTGATGTGGCGCAGGCGCACCGGTCTGCCTTAGGG
>NZ_JBFULT010001092.1:0-1029 GCF_054049755.1 Bradyrhizobium sp. P5_C11_2 | reverse complement strand
CAAGTACCTCTCGCTGCACAATTCGTGCTCGATCCAGCGGTGGCTCGGATCTTTACTACTTCGTTGTCGGGCCAATCATTGGAAGCAACTGCGGCTCTCATCAGATTTGTAGCTCGCGAATTACGACGTCATCGAGCTATTTTTCCAAAGCCGCTATTAGTCGTCAACCGAGTTCCGAGCGTTCTAAGAGAAACGGGCGCGGATGAAGCTCTTTTGCGACCGACGCTCGATCGCATGACTGCAGATGTGCTGCGGGGCTACGGGGACGAAGTTGGCTCGGACGAAACGATTTTTGACAATGATGTCGAGTTAGCCCCGTGGAGCTTGCTAAAGATTCCCGAGATATCTGATTTGCAGGTCACATCGATAGGGTGGACTGGCTTTTCTGACCAATTATCTGCATCTGGCTTTTCTCGCCGGTTAGAGGCCGAACTCAATAGTTGGCTTGAACAAGATGTTGGTTACCAACCAAACACGACACTTGATCTTCCGCCACCTGAACCAAAGGTGATTGACCAGGAGGGGAGAAGAAAGAAGCTATCAGAGTTTGCAACCCAGTTTGTTGCTGCTGAAACGGCTGATCGTGCGGTCGATACACCGCTGGTCACAGGCCCGCTGCGGGCCCTCTCTCGACAATTTACGAGCCAGCTTCCGATTATCGTTAGTGAGGGCGCCAAAGGTACTGGCAAAACTCTCACTGCTAGATTTTTGCTGAAAAAGGCGTCTTGGGCAGCGGTCGTCTCCTCCTTATCTCAAGAGACATCTGCGGTTGATGCGCCTATTCTTCCCGTGCTTGGTTCAATCCAGACTAGCGGTCAATTTCAGTCCGAGATTGATAACCAACGCCTAATAGCGACAGCTCAGCTCAAGCTCAAGAATCCTCAGCGGGTCGATCAAACAAGAAGCATTCTCCTCAAGAGGCTGGCCAATCCAAAAGAGGACGACTACGCGGGGATTTGGCTCGATGCGATCGCTTGGAGTGCAGGCTTCGAGGTCGGCACTCCAAAGGCTGGCGAACAATTTATAGAG
>NZ_JBFULT010001091.1:0-1030 GCF_054049755.1 Bradyrhizobium sp. P5_C11_2 | reverse complement strand
TGTCAGGACTGTTGGAGGATGGTCGCCTCCGGCAGGACGGCCTGCCAGCCCGTTAGAGGGCGAGTGTTTCAGTTTGATGACAGCGGTTCCAACGGTGTGCTGAAGATGTGGACATGCGTTGGAAGGCCGCGGCAATCCCTGAAGACTGCAAGAAGACCTCTCATGATTGAGCTGCAGGGTGCGGTCTACCTTGCCGCGAAGATGCGCTCATGGTTTGCTCGGGCATTCCTCAACCGCACCGCATCACGAGATCCCAAATGTCGACGCCGCGTATCTCCCACAGGCTGGGATTGCTTGCTGTCGCTGTCCTGCTTGCCGCGCTGAGCGCCGCTTCAAATGCGGCGAGCGCCGAGTTCAACTTCGCCCGCTACAAGGAGACCGATCTCGACGAGTTCCTGGCGCGGAAACGGCCGGCGACGGGCCTCGACGTCTATCCGATGTCGCCGCTGAAGCTCGACGTCACGCTGGCGTCGCACGGGGAGCCGTGCGCCAGCGGAGCGCTGAAGCGCGCGTTGATCATGAGTGGCATGCCCAAGTCTGATGCCGACGGCTTGCAGGCGACCAATTGCATCACGGTCCGCTCCGCCAAGGGACGCGAGCTCAAGGTCTTCATCCAGGATGTCGTCTACGGCTTTCTTCCGAACGAAGTGCCGGTCGGGGACAAACTGTCGCTCTATGCGATCCATGCCTTCACGTCCCCTGAAGGGCCGGGACTTTTGGTCAATGAATTCCTGACTCCGCGAAGTTTTCCTCGCGCCGACAAGCCGGCGGACAAGACGATGACCTCCTGCGGATGCTGGACCCAGGACGAGCATYCCGGCGTCGATTTCACCATGGACAAGGCGGGCGGTCCGGTGGCGGCGATGGCGGACGGCGTCGTCGTCAAGATCGAGGTGAGCGAGCAGGCGCCGGCCGATCTGCCGATCATCGGCGGTTGCGGCCGCTACGTCGTGCTAAAGCAAACCTATCCCAACGGCGGCATCGTCTACACGCGCTATGTTCAGCTCGGCCGCTTTGTCGGGCCGAAGGG
>NZ_JBFULT010001090.1:0-1033 GCF_054049755.1 Bradyrhizobium sp. P5_C11_2 | reverse complement strand
GAGCCTTACCGGACGTCGGCCTATATGCTTCAGCACGGCGATTTTCCAGCGCCGATCATCGTTCTCGACAATCGAGACGCGCACATCAACCGCGAAACGGTTGAGTTTCCCGATCAAGTGCTTCCGGCAGCCTATCTGTTGATGGAGGGCCATCGCCGCTTCAACATCGCGTTGTATCTGCACACTACTGGCAGATTGAAACCGGAGGTGCATCTCTGGCTCATGACGAGAATCCGGGTTGGTTAGGCCGAGATGTTCTCAACGATCGCCGCCAGGATTTGGCGGGAGTGCAGCAGGAGGGCCGGGCAGAAGTTCGCTACCCGGAGGTCCATCGCTTCATAGAGACGGACCTAGAGGTGGCGGCACATCTCGATCTCCTCAGCGTTCGGAGTCTTACCCTCGACTTCGACACGCACCGGGCTATCAGGATGTAAGGGCGGTGCAGGTGAAGCTTGGTCGTACCGTCATCGAAGATGATGCCCCGACGGCGAATGAATTTGATGCACTGTCACCGCAATTCCATCTCCTGCCTTTGGAGATGCCCTTGCGTGCCACTTGGACGCCCTTGGCGCAAAGCATAGCCTGTGGCTGAAAACAGCGAGAGGTTGTATGGGATTACGGCAACAGTGCCGCCATCGTAATCGCGAGTTGCTGAAGCGTCCGCAGTATTGATTATCCCCAGAAATCGTCGGCGTCGCGACAGAGTTACCCTCGAACTTCGTTTTCGGAAAAACACGCTGATTTAGAAGGTTATAGGCATACCGAAGACAAGCATTTGGAAGTCGGGAAAGAGGGCGCCGGTCATCACCGGTTAAATTGCAGGAACCCTCTTGCCCGAGTCGCGAATTTGGTATCCATGATTCTTTGCTGAGCGCAGCTGATTCGTAGCTCCAGAGTTTAAATGGAGAGCTACATCATGAATCCGCCGCCCAAATTTCAAATCAAGTTCTGGAAGATCGATGTCAGCGCCGAAGGGGTGCTTGGCATCGTGGCCGCCTGTTTCCTGGTCATCTTCCTCGTTGCGGCGTACCGG
>NZ_JBFULT010001089.1:0-1036 GCF_054049755.1 Bradyrhizobium sp. P5_C11_2 | reverse complement strand
TGAACATGGTTTACGTCGGCACCGGAAACGGCGGCCCCTGGAATCGCAAGCTTCGCAGTCCGTCGGGCGGCGACAATCTTTATCTGGCCTCTATCGTCGCGCTCAACGCCGACACCGGCCAGTATATCTGGCACTATCAGGAGACGCCCGGCGACAATTGGGACTATACGTCAACCCAGCCGATGATCCTGGCCGATATCAAGATCGACGGCGTGCCGCGCAAGGTGATCCTGCACGCGCCGAAGAATGGCTTCTTCTTCGTCATCGATCGCACCAACGGCAAGTTCATCTCGGCGAAGAACTTCGTCGACGTGAATTGGGCGACGGGATACGACGCCAACGGACGGCCTGTTGAGCTGCCGGCTGCGCGCGACGCAGATCGATACGAGTCCATTCCGGGACCGGACGGAGCCCACAACTGGCAGCCGATGTCGTTCAATCCCCTGACCGGCCTTGTCTACCTTCCGGCGCAGCACATCCCGGTCAATCTGACGCCGGAAAAGTCATTTGCGCAGAATGCCACTGCGCCAGGTAAGATCGGCGCCATATTGGGCGCGAATATCGGCTTCGTTTTCAATCCGTCTCCGACATCGACCCCGTTCGGACGTCTGCTCGCCTGGGATCCGGTGCATCAAAAGGAAGTCTGGCGAGTCGAGCACGTGTCGCCGTGGAACGGCGGTACGCTGACCACCGCCGGCAATCTGGTTTTCCAGGGGACCGCGGATGGCCGCTTCGTCGCTTATGACGCAGCAAAAGGCACCAAGCTGTGGGAAATGCCAACCGGGACCGGCGCGGTGGCGGCCGCCGCAACCTACATGGTCGATGACAGGCAATACATCTCGATTGCGGTTGGCTGGGGCGGTTCCTACGGCCTTGCGCATCGCGCGACCGAGTACCAGAACCCGGGAACGATCTATACATACGCGCTCGGCGGCACGGCGAAGCTGCCGGAGTTCGTCAAGTATCAGACCGAAGGTCTGCTGCAGGGCGTGAAGTACGATCCGAAGGATATCAGGGAGGGCGGGGAGATCTATGT
>NZ_JBFULT010001088.1:0-1042 GCF_054049755.1 Bradyrhizobium sp. P5_C11_2 | reverse complement strand
GTGAAGATGCACACCGGCGTCGACTGGGCCACCACCTACGGCACGCCGATCTTCGCCTCCGGCAACGGCGTGATCGAGAAGGCCGGCACCGAGGGCGGCTACGGCAAATATATCCGCATCAAGCACAACAACGGCTACGAGACCGCCTACGGCCACATGTCGGCCTTCGCCAAGGGCATGGAAGCCGGCAAGAAGGTCCGCCAGGGCCAGGTGATCGGCTTCGTCGGCTCGACCGGTGCCTCGACCGGCCCCCACGTGCACTACGAAATCCTGGTCAACGGCCGCTTCGTCGATCCGCTGCGCGTGAAACTGCCGCGCGGCCGTTCGCTGGAAGGCCCGATGCTGGCCGGCTTCGAGAAGGAGCGCGACCGGCTCGACGGCATGATGAGCGGCCGCGGCGGCGCCATCGCCCGCATCTCGGATGCGACCGGCGGACCGTTGCAGGTCACCAACCGGTAAGCCGGCAACCGGCCGACATCGACCGGACATCTTCATCGACACGGTTGAATGGGACGCTTTCGGAGCGACGCCGCTTTACGGCGTCACAACGTTAAGTTTCGTTTGCCAAAGCCGCATGACGGGCGAATACTTTCCAAAAATGGGAGGTCACGCCGTGAAGAACAGGCTTGCCTGCACAGCCGTCGTTGCTGCGATTTTCTGCACCACGAGCGCGTCGGCCCAGAAATTACAGGAGACTTGGGAGGTCACGAAACTCGTCCCCGGTTCGGCGTTCCATGGCGTGCATGGGCTCGGGGTCGACAAGGCCGGCCATCTGTTTGCCGGCAGYGTCGCCGGCGCCATGCTCTATGAAGTGGATATCGCCGGCGGTACCGCCAAGGTTGCAATCCCAGCTCCCGTGGGGATGGCCGACGACATCGCATTCGCGCCCGACGGCACCATGGCCTGGACCGGCTTCCTGGCCGGCGATCTCTATTCGCGCAAGGGCGACGGCCCGATCAAGAAGCTCGCCTCGGGCCTTCCCGGCATCAACTCGCTGGCCTACCGCAAGGACGGCAGGCTCTACGCCACGACGGTCTTCCTC
>NZ_JBFULT010001087.1:0-1045 GCF_054049755.1 Bradyrhizobium sp. P5_C11_2 | reverse complement strand
CCCTACGTATTCACCGTTCTCTGCTCACACCATCATCATGACGGGGTTTTCGATCAGCTGCTTGAACGCGCCGATCAGCTCGGCGCCGAGCGCGCCGTCGATGGCGCGGTGATCGCAGGACAAGGTCACGCTCATCATATTCGCGATCTCGATCTTGCCGCCGCGCACGACGGGGCGCTCCTCGCTGGTGCCGACCGCCAAAATGGTCGCATGCGGCGGGTTGATCACGGCGGTGAAATGGCTGATGCCGAACATGCCGAGGTTGGAGACCGCGGTGGTGCCGCCCTGGTACTCTTCCGGCTTCAGCTTGCGCGAGCGGGCACGCGCGGCAAAATCCTTCATCTCGTTGGAGATGGTCGAGAGCGTCTTGGTCTCGGCCTTGCGGATGATCGGCGTGATCAAGCCGCCGGGCATCGCCACGGCAACGCCGACGTCGGAATGGTGGTGCTTGACCATGCCGGATTCGGTCCAGCTCACATTGCAGTTCGGGATCTTCTGGAGCGCGACCGCCATCGCCTTGATGACGAAGTCGTTGACCGAGATCTTGTAGAGCGGCTTCTTCTCCTTGTCCTTCGGCGCGGCGGCGTTGATCTCCTCGCGTGCGGCGAGCAGCTTGCCGATGTCGCAGTCGATGGTGAGGTAGAAGTGCGGGACGTTCTGGATCGACGCGGTCAGCCGCTGCGCGATGGTGCGGCGCATGCCGTCGTGCGGGACGATGTCGTAGGAGCCGGGCTCGAACAGCRACAGGATCTGCTTGTCCGACATGGTCGGCGCGATCGCGGGCGCACCGGACGGCGCCGCCGCAGGTGCCTTCAGGCCCTTGCCGGACTTGGCCTGCTCGACGTCGCGCGCAACGACGCGGCCGTGCGGGCCGGTGCCGGTGACCATCGCAACATCGATGCCGGATTCCTTGGCAAGGCGCCGCGCCAGCGGTGACGAGAACACGCGACCGCCTTGGCCGTTGCTCTGCGCGGCGGGCGCGGCGGCCTGCGGCGCCGGAGCAGCAGCGGACGGCGGCGCAGCCTTGGGCGCAGCAGGTGCAGGC
>NZ_JBFULT010001086.1:0-1046 GCF_054049755.1 Bradyrhizobium sp. P5_C11_2 | reverse complement strand
TCTTCACCTCTCCCCGCTTGCGGGGAGAGGTCGGATCGCTCTTGCGATCCGGGTGAGGGGGGTACAGGTCTCGCGGCAGTCGCGCGTGTGGAGAGACRCCCCTCACCCCGACCCTCTCAGCGCGAGCGAAGCTCGTCGCGGCCCCGTAAGAACGGGGCGAGGGAGCGCACCGTCATCGTGGACTACGCCGACAGCACTTCCTTCACCACGCGGACGTCGACCTCGCGCTCCACATAAGTCCACTCCTCGGTCCGCCTGAGCATCGCGACCAGCTCCTCGAACAGCGAGGCGTGCGTGGGGGCGAACTCGAACCAGGTGAGGAAGTCGAAGGGCCCGCCGAGGTCGCGGCAGTGATAGAGCTGGCGTGCGATCGCGGGCAGGAAGCGCAGGCTGCTGGCGATGTGGTGCGACTTGTCCTCGAAGATCCTGCGCCGCTCTTCCTGCGTCAGCTCCCACCAGGCCTGCGACTTGCGGATCGGGATCAGTGCGGCGCTGGTTGCCTCGATCCGGCCGAGCCCGGCCTGCACGGCGACGAGCTGCTGCTTCTCGGCACGCTCGGTGTAGCGCAGCGAACTGGGGACGCCGATCAGCCGCCAGGCGTTGCGCGAGGGCACCTGCGGCAACGACACCGCGTCGCTRTCGGTGACCGACAGCGCCGGCATGAAGGGCAGGGGTTCGCCCGTCACGGGCGAAATCGAGGTGACGCGCCAACCCCCGCTATGGCCGCCTCGAAACGTCCTGAACATGGCCCATGGAAGCGTGGAACCGGGCCGGGTTCAAGCTTTTCCCGTCATTCCAGGTCCTTTGTTCCGTCATCCTGAGGCGCTCACACTGCAAAGCAGTGTGAGCCTCGAAGGATGAATCGGCCCGGATGCAGCCGGGCCGTCGCCCTTTGAGGCTCGCCGAAGAGGCGAGCGCATCAGGGTGACGGACTCCTCGGGATGACGACGCTGCCTGTGCATAGGTCGAATAAGCCGGATAAGCCTGACAAACCTGACTTTTAGCCAAGCCGCACCTATATGCCTGATCCTTCGCCCGACTCACAC
>NZ_JBFULT010001085.1:0-1062 GCF_054049755.1 Bradyrhizobium sp. P5_C11_2 | reverse complement strand
CTTCACGGCGGCGGGGCCGGATCGGAAGTGGGGCGCGGACATCTCCTACGTCTGGACGCGGGAGGGCTGGCTGTACCGGGCTGGCTGTACCGGGCGGTGGTCCTCGATCTGTACTCCCGACGGGTCGTGGGCTGGGCGGTGGGCGATCGCCTTCACAAGGAACTTGCACCGGCTGCGTTGCGACGTGCCCTTGTCGTCCGACAAACCGGACCAGGTTTGTTGTATCATTCCGACCGCAGCAGTCAGTACTGCTCGAACGAGTATCAGGCGGAGCTACGAGGCCGCGGCATCGTGATCTCGATGTCCGGCAAGGGAAATTGCTTTGACAACGCGATGGTCGAGACGTTCTTCAAGACGCTGAAGAGCGAGTTGGTCTGGCGCACCGCGTTCCAGACGCGAGCCGAGGCCGTCGACGCGCTGGCCCGTCACATCGATGGCTTCTACAATCCCCGACGCCGTCACTCGGCGCTCGGCTTCACAAGCCCCACCCAGTTCGAAAGGGGCATCGCCCACCAAACCGCTCTCCACTAAACTGAACCAAGTCCAGTCGCGTGCTTCAGCGCTTTCGTGAGGCTCCGCAGCATGTCGTCGCGCGACTGAACCAGGGCAGCTTGGGTGATAAGGATTTGCATCTCGCGGACGTGCTCGGAGGCGGCGCGCTGATGCCGTTCCTGTCCCTCATCGGCGAATTCCTGGTGAAGCTGCTCGGCTCCGGCATCTTCGCGCCGGTGCTCGCCTACCTCGGCAAGCGCTCCGGAAACGGGGTGCTGACGAATAGCCAGAACGTGATCGGCGACGTCACGGTCGCCCAAGCGCAGCTCACCGCCTATGTTGAAGAGCAGAAGGTCTTAGCGGCGGAGAGGGCGAAGCTCGCCGAATCGAAGTGGACGAACTGTGATCCGGGAGTGTCAGGAATTTCGTGTGGGGGCGGCGTGTTGAACATCAGGCCGCCATGGCCCTTGTGAAGCGCTCGCCGAAGATGACGGCGAACTGCGCCTTGGCCATGACCACCTCAGGCGAGGCCATCGTCCACGCCTTCTCGGAGCGGTTCAAGACCAGGTT
>NZ_JBFULT010001084.1:0-1066 GCF_054049755.1 Bradyrhizobium sp. P5_C11_2 | reverse complement strand
AGTTGTTGGTTCCGAGTGCAAGATCAAGCTTGCCGTCGCCGTTGAAGTCGCCGCTGATCGTTCTAGATGAGGTGCCGGCCGCGATCGGGGATTGGAACGTGCCGTCCCCGTTGCCAAGCCGCACGGCAACCGGCGAACTTGACGAGTCCTGCACCAGCAGATCGATCTTTCCATCGCCGTTGAAATCGCCGCTCGCGAAGGCGTTGGAGGCATCCGTGGCAACGGGCGATCCGAAAGAGCCATCGCCGTTACCGAGCAGCAGCGACGTGCCGATGTTGTTCGACATGATCACGTCGGCCTTGCCGTCGCCATTGAAGTCGGCAAACGCCCTGATAGAGCCGCCATTACTGCCACCCGTCGCATACTTCGTCGTCGCCGCGAACGTGCCGTTGCCATTGCCCAGCTTGACGTCCAGGGTTCCGGTGCTGATGTTGCCCATCAGCACGTCCAGTTTGCCGTCGCCGTTGACGTCGCCGAGTCGAATCGACCCTTCCAGCTCCGAGGCGCCGGTCAGCGAGGTTTGCGTGAACTGGCCCGTGCCGGTATTGGTCCTGACATCGAGAAAATATGCGGAAGCGCTGACGGTCCGGATATACACCATATCCTGCTTGCCATCGCCGTTGACGTCGCCGACCGCCGCCGTGTTGATGATGCTGAAGCGCGGGCCGGCCATCTGCGTCTCGGACTGGAATGGTCCGACATAGTAGCCGCTGGAATCGTGCACGTTAGTGCCGCTGAGCTGAAGCCCCAGTGAGCCGCTCCCCGAACCAGTGTTCACCGTGACCACGTAGCTCGCGCCATTGCTGCCCGCCACCGGCGTGATGTCCGCGATACCCGCACCGCTGATGCCACCCGTCGTCGCGAGGGTGAACTGGTCGACCGTGACCCCGGACACCGGCTTGGAAAAGGTGACGGTGTAGTGCACGACGGAAGCATCGGTCGACGACGGATCGGTGCCCGTGATGCTGACGAGCGTCGGAAGAACGGGGATGAGCGGCATGGCGATTCCCTGAGGTGAGCGTCGATGCGGGGGTCGACTGCGCACCGGTACCGGACGAACCAGCAC
>NZ_JBFULT010001083.1:0-1066 GCF_054049755.1 Bradyrhizobium sp. P5_C11_2 | reverse complement strand
GAGCACGTATCTCTCGCCGGCGCCGCTCTATCACGCAGCTCCCTTGCGCTTCAACATGATGGCGATCGTGCTCGGCGGCACCTCCATCATCATGGAGCATTTCGACGCCGAGGAATTCTTGAAGCTGGTCGAGAAATACAAGGTGACGCAATCGCAGCTGGTGCCGACCATGTTCGTGCGCATGCTGAAGCTGCCGGACAAGGTTCGCGCCAAGTACAACGTCTCGACGCTGAAGGGCGCGATCCACGCCGCCGCGCCCTGCCCGGTCGACGTCAAGGCAAGGATGATCGAGTGGTGGGGTCCGATCCTGATCGAGTATTACGCCGGCTCGGAAGGCAACGGCGTCACCGTCTGCAACTCGAAAGAATGGCTGGAGCACCGCGGCAGCGTCGGCCGCGCCGTGGTCGGCAAGATCAAGATCCTGGACGAGAGCGACGACGAGCAGCCGGTGGGCGAGATCGGCACGGTCTATTTCGCCGACGCGCCAGCCTTCACCTATCACAACGATCCCGAAAAGACGAAGAAGGCCTACAACGCCAAGGGATGGTCGACGCTCGGCGATGTCGGCTATCTCGACAAGGACGGTTTTCTGTTCCTCACCGACCGCAAGTCCTACATGATCATCTCGGGCGGGGTGAACATCTACCCGCAGGAGACCGAGGACGTGCTGATCACCCACCCCGAGGTCGCCGACGTCGCCGTGTTCGGCGTGCCGAACGAGGAGATGGGCGAGGAGGTGAAGGCTGTGGTGCAGCCGCATGATCCGAAGCGCGCCGGCAAGGAGCTCGAGGCCGACCTGATCGCCTACTGCAAGGCGCGCCTTTCCGCGATCAAATGTCCGCGCTCGATCGATTTCGAAGCCGAGCTGCCGCGTACGCCAACGGGCAAGCTGGTGAAGCGGCACTTGCGTGACAAGTATTGGCCGAAGACGGCGGCGAAGATTTAAATGGTTTCGTAGGGTGGATTAGCGAAGCGTAATCCACCTCTTCTGCACCCGCAGAGACAGACAGTGGTGGATTACGCCAACGGACTGCGCTTCGCGCAGCCGCGGGCTAATCCACCCTAC
>NZ_JBFULT010001082.1:0-1070 GCF_054049755.1 Bradyrhizobium sp. P5_C11_2 | reverse complement strand
GCGCAAAGCTGTCCGACATCCTCACCATTCCGGTGTCGAAGTCGAACTGGGCGCCCGACGACGTCAAGCAGGAGATCGACAACAACTGCCAGGGCATTTTGGGTTATGTCGTGCGCTGGATCGACCAGGGCGTCGGCTGTTCCAAGGTGCCCGACATCCACGATGTCGGCCTGATGGAAGACCGCGCGACGTTGCGCATCTCCAGCCAGCATCTCGCCAACTGGCTGCACCAGGGCGTCATCACCGAAGCGCAGGTGATGGAATCCCTGAAGCGCATGGCCGTCGTCGTCGACAAGCAGAACGCGGGCGACGCGCTCTACAAGCCGATGGCGCCGTCCTTCGACGGCGTCGCCTTCAAGGCGGCCTGCGACCTCGTCTTCGAAGGCCGCACGCAGCCGAACGGCTACACCGAATACATCCTCACCGCCCGCCGCCGCGAGGCCAAGGCGGCGGGGTAATCCTGGTTCGACGAATGTCAAAAGTCCCGGCCTGCGCCGGGACTTTTTTGTTGGGCGCCTGTAGCCCGGATGGAGCCAACGGGTCGGCGCGAAGCGCCGCCCGATGACAGGCTCCGCGTAATCCAGGACCGGCGGTGCTTGGGGCAAGATCCCGGATTTCGCTTCGCTCCATCCGGGCTACGCCCGCGGCGGGCGAAACGTCGCGGCGCGAGGAGGAACGGCTGCGCGCCGCTCGCGTTGTCGGGCCATCAACCAACGGGAGATGGTCATGGACTGGAATCGGATCGAAGGAAACTGGAAGCAGTTCAAGGGTTCCGCCAAGGAGAAGTGGGGCAAGCTCACCGACGACGACCTCAACGTGATCGAGGGTCGCCGCGAACAGCTCGAAGGCCGGCTCCAGCAACGCTATGGCTTGGCCCGGGATCAGATCCGTCAGGATGTCGATGCCTGGCTCAAGTCGCTGCATTAGAGCTGGTCTCGTCACGAACGACAAAAGCCCCGGCTCTCGCCGGGGCTTTTTTGTTTTGGGATCCGTAGCCCGGATGGAGCCAACGGGTCGGCGCGAAGCGCCGCCCGATGACAGGCTCCGCGCAATCCGGGACAGACATGGCT
>NZ_JBFULT010001081.1:0-1071 GCF_054049755.1 Bradyrhizobium sp. P5_C11_2 | reverse complement strand
ACCCCAAGCAACGCACTGGGTCGTATATCGGCCTGTTTCAACTGAGCGAATATGAGTTCAACAAATTCGGCTCCGGACAAATTCGTAATCCCCGCGACAATGCCGTTGCGGCGGCCTACAAGGTCATTACCGAAGGCATTCTGTTCGAGTGGGTGACACACCAGAAGCCGACCTTGAGCGATCTTTACTTGATCCATCAACAAGGCTGGGAAGGCGCCGCCGAACACATCAGCCAACCTGTTCGCATCGCTTGGAAATCCATGTGTGCGACCAGCGAAGGCAGGGAGAAAGGTGAAAAATGGTGCAAACGCGCGATCTGGCGGAATACTCTTCCGGCCATCAAACACGCGTGGAAATCGGTGGACAAGCTGACCTCGGAGGCGTTCGTCGGAATGTGGCGCGAGCGGGTTGCTGAATTCTATTTGAAATACATGGCCGCCGCCGAACGGGCGAACCAGTAAATTTCCGTTGAGTGGTTGGTAGGAGTTGCCGCACCCGCGGGTCGAGCGGGGCCTCACCGCCGCTGCGGCACGTGGTGCCGCTCATCGCTCAATGGTCGCGGGGACGCACTTTGCGTCGTCAACGACGCGCTCGGATCGTTCCTACTGCGCGCTAACGAGGTGATCGATCAGGTGCCGATGTCTGCAAGTGGCCGATTTTGTTGCAAAAGTCCGTTGAGGCGAGCCGGCAAGCGTGATTCCGTTGTGTTGACGCGAATCGCGACGAGGTCGATCCATGATGGGCCGTCTGAAGAGTGACCAAGGTCAACTGTTCTACGAGTTTCATCTCGGCGACGCGGTTCCCGAAGATCATCTAGTGCGCCGGCTTTTGCAACAATCGGCCCGCAGGCGAAGATGGAGGCGACGATCARCACGACCGTAGCCGGGGGCCAGACCGGACATCGCGCGCTCGCGGCCAAATCGACGTTTCTGACCCATTGCGGTCACTGGCAGGTTGGATCGGGGGTGCAGGCCCCTTTCTGACGCGAACTTTTTATTAGTGATCCCCTTACGAATTGGCGCTGGCCTAATTTAATTTAGGAAATGAGCGACGAAAGAAAAATTAAGGACC
>NZ_JBFULT010001080.1:0-1073 GCF_054049755.1 Bradyrhizobium sp. P5_C11_2 | reverse complement strand
GGCCGGGACGACGGCGGAAGGTGTGGCGCGCACCTCCGCTCCCAACAACGAACAACGTAAAAGGAAACACCATGGACATCGGATTCATCGGCCTCGGAAACATGGGTTTCCCGATGGCGCGGCGGCTGATCGAGGCCGGAAACCAGCTCGTCGTGTTCGACACCCGCAAGGAGGTCGTCGACAAGCTCGTGGCGCGCGGCGCCACCGCGGCCTCTTCACCAAAGGACGTCGCCGACCAGGTCGAAACTGTGATGGCGAGCCTGCCGTCGCTGCAGGCCTCGCTCGAGGTCGCGACCGGGGCGAACGGCGTGATCGAGGGCTCACGCGCCAGGCGTTTCATCGATCTCTCCACCGTCGGCTCGCAGATGGCGGCGAAGATTCACGGCCTGCTCGCCAGGCGCAACATTGTGCAGATCGACAGTCCCGTCTCCGGCGGCGTCGGCGGCGCCGAGAAGGGCACGCTGGCGGTGATGGTGTCGGGGCCGAAGGCGGAGTTCGAGCTGTTGAAGCCGGCGCTCGGCGTGATCGGAAAGGTGTTCTTCATCGGCGAGAAGCCGGGCGCGGCGCAGACCATGAAGCTCGCCAACAATTTCCTGTCGGCCACCGCGATCGTGGCGACGTCGGAAGCCGTGGTGATGGGCGTCAAGGCCGGGCTCGATCCCGCCGTGATGATCGACGTCATCAATGCCGGCTCCGGCATGAACACCGCAAGCCGCGACAAGTTTCCGCGCGCGGTGCTGCCGCGGACCTTCGACTTCGGCTTCGCCACCGGTTTGATGGTCAAGGACGTGCGGCTGGCGCTGGAGGAGATGAAGCATCTCGGCCTGTCGATGGAGGTCGCGGACGCCGTCGGGCGCCTGTGGGAGACCGTGATCAGCGCGGAAGGCGCCGATTCCGATTTCACCGCGGCGATCAAGCCGATCGAGAAGAAGGCGGGGGTGGTGGTTGGCGGGAAGACGGGTGGATTGGCGGGGAAGTAGCCGCTCCAATCTCTTCGTCGTCCCGGCGAAGGCCGGGAGCCCATACACCACGCGGATGTGATTACGGGGACTCGGAGTTGCCCGCGAGGCGCC
>NZ_JBFULT010001079.1:0-1074 GCF_054049755.1 Bradyrhizobium sp. P5_C11_2 | reverse complement strand
GTGCCGGGTGGGGGCTTTCTCCTCTCGCGAGATATCGCTGGTGGAGAGAGCCCTTCCCCCTACCCTCTCCCGCAAGCGGGAGAGGGGGCGCACCGGCGGCCTGGCGGCGCGCCGGGCTCATCGCATCACGATTTGACGTAGCGGATCAGCGAAAAGTGGCCCATCGGCGGCATCGGGCGGCGCTCGGCGAGCGTGATGCCGCCGTGTTTGGCGGCCCAGTCGACCAGGCGCTGCCACGGGAATTCCGGGCGCCAGCCGAGGCGGCGGGCGAGCGGGGCGAAGGCGAGCTCGGACAGCTTTCGCAAGCCCTTCTCGGCGCCGATGTGGTTGACGAGGATCAGCTCGCCGCCCGGCTTGAGCACGCGCACGAACTCGTCGAGCGTGCCTTCGGGATCGGGCACGGCGGTGATGACATATTGCGCGACCACCGCGTCGAAGAGGTTTGCGGGGAAGGCGAGGTTCTTGGCGTCCATCACCGAGAGCACCTCGACATTGCTAAGCCTGAGCGCGCGCACGCGCGCCTGCGCCTTGCGCAGCATCGGCTCGGAGATGTCGACGCCGCAGATTTTCGTGGTGCGCGAATAATCGGAGAGTGAGAGCCCGGTGCCGACGCCGACGTCGAGGATGCGGCCGCCGATGCGGTCGGCCTCGGCGATGGTCGACTGCCGGCCGGCGTCGAACACCTTGCCGAACACGAGATCGTAGACCGGCGCCCAGCGGCCATAGGCCTTCTCGACCCCGGCCCGCGAGATGTCTGCTGCCATGCCCCCTGCCCTTACGCGAATCTTTATAGAGAATTGATCGTTGGTGAAATCAATGCCAGCCCTGCGCGAGGTCTAGCGCCTCTCCCGCTTGCGGGAGAGGTCGGCACGCAGTGCCGGGTGAGGGTTCTTTCCGCTCGCGAGATATCGCGTGTGGAGAGAACCCTCTCCCCAACCCTCCCCCGCAAGCGGGAGAGGGGGCGCACTTCCGGTGTCGCGAGAGTGCGATTCAATCTCGTCATGATTAGCCGCGCACGGCTTCGGCGAGCGGCCGCGCCGTGCTGCTTGCGGCTTTCGCGGCGGCGCTCTGGAT
>NZ_JBFULT010001078.1:0-1076 GCF_054049755.1 Bradyrhizobium sp. P5_C11_2 | reverse complement strand
TTAGCGGCCCTCGAAGGGCGACGGCCCGGCTGCATCAGCGGGCCGCTCATCCTTCGAGGCTCGGCTTGCGATGCATTCGCATCTCAAGCCTCACACCTCAGGATGACGGAACTGTTGGTGAGCCCCACCCTCACGACAGCTTGCGCCTGCTCCGCAGCCGCAGATGCTCATCGGCCTCCAGCTTGGTCATGCCCAAGAGATAATGCAGCACGTCGAGCTTGTGGCGCTCGGCGAGCTTGCGCAGTGCCCCGACCTGCTCGGCGATGAAGGCGACCGCTTCGTCGACGCCGCCCTCTCCCGGTTCCTCGTTGCGCGAGCCTCCCCGCGCGCCCAACGCGGCGCGCGCTCGTTTCTTTCCTGGCTTAGTCACCAGACCCCACCCCGAATCCATGCCCCGAGGGAACATTACGCTGATAGGGATCGCAACTCAAAGGTGGTATTTTGCAACTTTCTCGATATGAAACTTTTCCCATCGGAGCGCCTTTCAACACCCTTCGATTTGACAGCGAGGGTCGCACCACCCATGTTCGGGTCGAAACGGCCGATCCGAATCCTTTCGAATTCGGCCCCATATTTCCCCGTAAGTTACTGGAACTACATGAATATCGTCATTGTGGAGTCGCCGGCGAAAGCCAAGACGATCAACAAATATTTGGGCTCGTCCTATGAGGTTCTGGCCTCGTTCGGCCATGTCCGCGACCTCCCGGCGAAGAACGGTTCCGTCGATCCCGACGCCAATTTCAAGATGATCTGGGAGATCGACCCCAAGGCGGCCGGCCGGCTCAACGATATTGCCAAGTCCCTGAAAGGCGCCGACCGCCTGATTCTCGCCACCGACCCTGATCGCGAGGGCGAGGCCATCTCCTGGCACGTGCTGGAGGTGCTGAAAGAGAAGCGCGCGCTGAAGGACCACAAGATCGAGCGCGTGGTGTTCAACGCCATCACCAAGCAGGCCGTCACGGACGCCATGAAGCATCCGCGCCAGATCGACGGCGCGCTGGTCGACGCCTATATGGCGCGCCGCGCGCTGGACTATCTGGTCGGCTTCACCCTCTCCCCCGTGCTGTGGCGCAAGC
>NZ_JBFULT010001077.1:0-1076 GCF_054049755.1 Bradyrhizobium sp. P5_C11_2 | reverse complement strand
GTCCTTCGTCGAGCGCTTCGATGCCAACTCCTATCTCTATCTGACCCGCGCGATGGATTACTTCGACATCGCCGGCGACCATGGCGGCGTGCTGGCAAAGGCGTTCGCCGGCATCCAGACCCGCTTCTGCGTGGTCTCCTTCACCAGCGACTGGCTGTTTCCGACCTCGGAATCGCGCGCGCTGGTGCATGCGCTGAATGCGTCCAGCGCACGGGTGTCGTTCGCCGAGATCGAGACCGATCGCGGCCACGACGCCTTCCTGCTCGACGTCCCCGAATTCTTCGACATCTCCCGCGCCTTCCTGCAATCGGCCGGCAAGGCGCGCGGACTCAGCGGCAAGGACGGCTAGCGATGTCGGTGCAAGAAGTGCTGCCGCTGGGTGGCGTCGCGGCCGGACAGTCCGGCCAGTTTCGCGCCGACCATCTGCTGGTCGCCGGGATGGTCAAGCCCGGCTCGAAAGTGCTCGACGTCGGCTGCGGCGACGGCGACCTGCTTCAGCTCCTGGAGACCCGCGGCATCGACGGGCGCGGCATCGAGCTGTCGCGCGAAGGCGTCAACCGCTGCGTCGCCAAGGGGCTCGCGGTGGTGCAGGGCGACGCCGACACCGACCTGATCAACTATCCGGACGACGCTTTCGACTATGTGATCCTGTCGCAGACGCTGCAGGCGACGCGCCAGCCCAAGGTCGTGCTGGAGAACCTCTTGCGCATCGGCCGCCGCGCCATCGTGTCGTTCCCGAATTTCGGCTTCTGGAAGATGCGGCTTCAGCTCCTGGTCGGCGGCCACATGCCGCGCACCGAGAATCTGCCGGCAAGCTGGTACGACACCGCCAACATCCATTTCTGCACCATCAAGGATTTCGTCGAGCTCTGCGACGCCATCCACGTCAAGATGGAGCGCGCCGAGGCGCTCGACCTCTACGGCCGTCCGCTCCGGCTGCGGCTGCCCTGGTGGGTGTGGAATCTGTTCGGCGAGCAGGGGGTGTTCTTGCTCACGCGCGGGCAGGGGAAGTGACGCCGTAGGCGTCATTCCGGGGCGGCACGAAGTGCCGAACCCGGAATCTCGAGGTTCCGGGT
>NZ_JBFULT010001076.1:0-1081 GCF_054049755.1 Bradyrhizobium sp. P5_C11_2 | reverse complement strand
CTATTCAAAGCATTGAACCTGTCAACGGGATGCCAGACCTAGCCCAACGATTTCCCTTCATCGGCGAGATAGCCGACGGCAATCCGCGGCTCCTCGCGCGTTCGTCAGAGCAAACAAGCCGTGCCGACGAAATCCGGCCGCCTCGCCCCGATGAGCGTGGATCCGTTGTCGCCGCGCGGGACTGGCTGTCGGCGGAATCCATCACGCTCGTTTTTGGAGTGGCGATCGGCGTGGCTTTCGTCGTAAGTTTCGTCCTGTTTCGCGACGCGCATTTGAACGGAAAATCGATCGACAGGACGGCCGCCAAGGCGTTGGTCGAGCGCATTATCATAGCCGAGTCCAATGGTGACCCGAATGCAAGGAACAAGCGGTCGAGCGCGACTGGCACCGCCCAGTTTCTCGATGACACGTGGCTCGAAGCCGTTCGAAGGCACCGACGCGATCTGATCCAGGGCCGCACCGACAAGCAAGTGTTGGACTTGCGGCGAGATGCCGAGCTTGCGCGAGAGATCGCCGCACGGCTGGTCGAGGAATATGCCGCGATGCTGAACAAGCGCAGTCTGCCGATCACACCCGGTTCTCTCTACCTTGCCCATTTCGCGGGACCGGCGGGCGCCGTGGCGCTATTGGCCGGCGCAGAAAGTGCCGATGCTGCTTCCCTTATGGCCGCTGCTGACGCGACGGGTCGGACCACGCGCGAAAAGCTGGTCAACGCCAATCCGTTCCTCAAGGCGATGACGGTCGGCGATATCAAGAGCTGGGCTGAACGCAAGATGGCAGTCGGCAATTCGGCGGGGCGCTCGTGAAGGCCACGTTTCAAGTACTCCACACGTTCCGACCGTTCAGGGTCAAAATTAGCGGTGGACGCCAAGTTGGATCGGCGTCCGGTTTGTCCCTGACAGCCGACATGACACGCGCTCAATAGACCTTCGGCCACTGGCGGACAAGGGCGGCGTCGCTCCTTCAATGGTGCAGTAAAGGTACCAGCGGCAAAATCTGACTGACCAACGCCAATACGCCGAGAATGGTGACGACGACGCGTCCAACGATTTCCATCCAGCGTGGGTATAGCAGGTCCTTA
>NZ_JBFULT010001075.1:0-1083 GCF_054049755.1 Bradyrhizobium sp. P5_C11_2 | reverse complement strand
TTGCGAGCATAGCGAAGCAATCCGGCCAGGCTGGTGGCCGGATTGCTTCGTCGCCGAGGCTCCTCGACCGGATGGCGAAGAGCCATGCTGACGCCTGAGCGGTCGCCCCGCTCAGGACGCCAGTGTCGGGGTCTCGTCCGACGCGAGCTCGGCGGCGTGCAACATGCCGTCTGCGGCCGAGATGACCTGGTCGATCAGGACATTGGTCGTGGCGCTGAGCTCGAGCCGGGTCTCGATCCACTGCCAGAGGCCGCGGATCTCGTCGGCCGACTTGCCGTTCGGCGCGAATTCGCTGACGGCGAGGCCGCTCGCGAGCGAATCCTGGTGATCGTTGCGCATCGCGATCAGCGGCCGCGCGAGCACGTCGGCGAGATCGAGCGCGGCCTCCTCGGCGAGCGTGTTGGCCGCATTGTCGATGCGCTGGCCGCGGATCGGCGTCTGGTTCAGCACGAAGCTGTAGGGCCGCTTCCAGGCGCGCGCGACGCTGAGTGTCGAGACTGTCGCCTCGATGTCGGCGACGGACGGGCGGGCCGGGATCAGGCAGAGATCGGAATGGCGGATCGCGGCGGTGGTGGCGGCGCTGAGGCCGGCCGCGGTATCGACGATCGCGAGCTGCAGGCCGCTGTCGGCCAGCATGTTCAGGCGCGGCGCGATGTCGGCAGCGTGATAGATCGGCTCGACGACGAGATCCTCGGTGGCGCGACGGCGCTGCCAGTTGGACAGGGTGCCCTGCGGGTCGGTCTCGATCAGGCGGACGGTGAAGCCGACCTGCTTGGCTGCCAGTGCGAGGCCGATGGCAAGCGTGCTCTTGCCACTACCACCCTTTTGGGTGGCCAGTACGATCGTGTGCATTGAAGATGATTCCTTTGGAGTGCTTGGGCCTTGGGGTAACGCCACGCGAACGTGCATCGCTTCTCGATGCTGAGCTCTTCTCGCTCAGGACGTGCCTTGCCCGATCCAAAGGGGACCGCGGATGTCCGAATCAACGGCAACGATGATGGCAGAATCGGGAATGCCAGCTAATCCGTACCAATACTGGACCCGTAATCGCGCGTATGATGTGCTCGCCGCCGTGAATAAAAG
>NZ_JBFULT010001074.1:0-1084 GCF_054049755.1 Bradyrhizobium sp. P5_C11_2 | reverse complement strand
GTGCTGGGCGGCCTGTTGTCGCGCCAGGTCGGCAGCGTCTATGCGGTCGACGGCGTGTCGTTCTCGGTCAATCGCGGCGAGACGCTCGGCCTGGTCGGCGAATCCGGCTGCGGCAAGTCGACGACGGGCCGCTGCGTGCTGCGCCTGATCGAGCCGACCGAAGGCGAAGTCGTGTTCGACGGCCAGGACGTGCGCAAGCTCGATGGCAACGACCTGCGCGCGATGCGGCGAAACATGCAGCTCGTGTTCCAGGATCCGTTCGCCTCACTCAACCCGCGCATGACGGTCGGCGCCATCCTCGGCGAGGCGCTCATCATCCACAAGCTCGGCTCATCAACCAAGGAGCGTGAGGATCGCATCGCGAGCCTGCTCGTGAAGGTCGGGCTCAAGGCCGAGCACATGCGCCGCTATCCGCACGAATTCTCCGGCGGCCAGCGCCAGCGCATCGTGATCGCGCGAGCGCTCGCGGTCGAGCCGAAGCTGATCGTCTGCGACGAGCCGGTGTCCGCGCTCGACGTCTCGATCCAGGCGCAGGTCATCAACCTGCTGGAAGACCTCCAGGCCGAGCTGAACCTCACCTATCTCTTCGTTGCGCACGACCTCTCGGTGGTCGAGCATATTTCCGACCGTGTCGCGGTGATGTATCTCGGCCGCATCGTCGAGCTTGCCAAGGCCAGCGACCTCTACCGCCACCCGCAGCATCCCTACACCAAGGCGCTGCTCTCGGCCGTGCCGGTGCCGGATCCCAAGCTCAAGCGCAACCGCATCCGTCTCAAGGGCGACGTGCCGAGCCCGATGAACCCGMCGAAGGGCTGCCACTTCCACACCCGCTGCCCGATTGCGGAGCCGCGCTGCTCGGAGAGCGCGCCGGAGCTGAGGGAAGGCGCCGGCGGGCACTTCGTGGCGTGCCATCTCGCCTGAGGGCCGGGCAAGACGGAACCCGCGTTCATACCTCCCGGAGCAGGCCGTGCGCCGCAACGGCCTGCGCGAAAGCCTCCACCGACGTGTGGTGATGTGCGAAGAGGCCGGCCTCCCGTGCACCGGCGACATTGGCCACGAGATCGTCGACGAACAGGACGTTTTC
>NZ_JBFULT010001073.1:0-1085 GCF_054049755.1 Bradyrhizobium sp. P5_C11_2 | reverse complement strand
AACCGGCTGTCGAGGGACGCCAGCCGCTCATTGCGCGCCAGCATCAGAAATTGGATTTTCGGCTTCCACTCCGGCGCATCGGGGTCGAACCCGCTCGGGCCGTTCTCGATCGCGTAGCGGCGATCGGCGGGGAGCGTCTCCCCTCGCCGCAAGGGAACGCGGGGCAGCGGCTCCGGCGTCAGGCCCTTGATCGGGTAGCGGTAAAGGCCGGTGATTTCGGCGGTCTGGCTGGTTGTCATGCCGCTACTTAGGGGATTCGATAGGCCCCCGCCAAGCGGGCGCATCAGCGCACGAAATTGTGAAGTCGCCTCTTCCGATCCGCGGACCCGCTTCCCACATCTGGGTCAGGCCGGCGCCAGCGCCGGCTGATAACGACCGCTGCCGGTTGAGAAACGTCAATGCGGCCAGCGGAAACCCAATGAAGATGCCGTTTGGAGTGCCTTAGGGGCTCCAGGGGCAGGCCGAGGGAAAGAAAAGACATGAACATCGAGAAGTATACCGAACGCTCCAGGGGCTTCGTCCAGTCCGCGCAGTCGCTCGTGATGCGCGAGGGCCACCAGCAGTTTTCGACCCTGCACCTTTTGAAAGTCCTGCTGGACGACAATGAGGGGCTGGCTGCCGGTCTGATCGACCGTGCCGGCGGCAATTCCCGTGCAATTCTGAAGGCGACCGAGGACGCCCTGAACAAGGTTCCGAAGGTCAGTGGCGGCGGCGCCGGGCAGATCTATCTGGCGCCCGAGCTCGCCCGCACCTTCGACGCGGCTGAGAAGGCCGGCGAGAAGGCCGGCGACAGCTTCGTCACCGTCGAGCGGCTTCTGCTCGGACTCGCGCTGGAGAAGAACAGCGAGGCGGGTGCGATCCTGGCCAAGGGCGGCGTCACCCCGCAAAATCTCAATGCGGCCATCGAGGCACTGCGCAAGGGCCGCACCGCGGACAGCGCGACGGCCGAGAACGCCTATGACGCGCTGAAGAAATATGCCCGCGACCTGACCCAGGCCGCCCGCGACGGCAAGCTCGACCCGGTCATCGGCCGCGACGAGGAGATCCGCCGCACAATTCAAGTGCTCTCGCGGCGGACCAAGAAC
>NZ_JBFULT010001072.1:0-1094 GCF_054049755.1 Bradyrhizobium sp. P5_C11_2 | reverse complement strand
GCGTATTCCATTCGTAGACCGATAGCAGCTCCTCGCCGCTCTCAACGGTGAGCGCGCTCTCGTGCACCTTCGTCATCAGCGCGTTCTTCTGCCGGCACAACGAGCAATCGCAGGTCGTGAGCTCGGTGATTTCTGACACGAAGCTGAACGTCACCCCGCCGCAATGGCAGGATCCCCGGTGGGTCGGCATGCTGGTCTTTCTCTCTCTCTCGGATGCGTCGTTCGAACATCGGCGAGAAGGGCGGACCGCACAACAGATGGATTGCTCGCAGAACAATGTTTGGTGATCGGCCAGGGCACCACAGGGTTGTGATCATTCAGCCATGATCGGCCGCTAGCAGGGGCCCGCGGAGTTCACGTGGAGTTCATTTCGAGTTCCCTAGCTTTCCGCTGTCTGGATATTTCACCGCCAAAGACCTTCCGCCAGCAAAACCAACCATCCCCTTCAGGAGGAGACTTCCATGCCAGCATTGCTTCGTCCCGCCCTCACCGCGTTCGGCGTCGCGTGCCTTCTGTCCGCAGCATCGATCGCCTCCTCTGATTATGCGCTCGCGCAAGCCAAGCAGCAGGCGGCCCCGGCCCAGCAGGCCGCGCCCGCGCAGGCACCGAGCCTCAAGCAGATCGCGCTGACCGACAAGCAGCTCGACGGCGTGCTCGCCGCGCAGAAGGACATGGACGCGATCACGGAAAAGCTGCCCGAGAACACCGCGCCCGACCAGAAGGTGATCGCCCAGCTCGATGGCGTCGCCAAGAAGCACGGCTTCGCCAGCTATGACGACTACAACAACGTCGTCGACAATATCAGCCTGGTGCTCGGCGGCTTCGATCCCGCGACCAAGAAGTATGTCGGCACCGAAGCCGTGATCAAGGCGCAGATCGCGCAGGTCCAGGCCGACAAGAAGATGCCGGCCAAGGACAAGAAGGAAGCGATCGACGAGCTCAACGAGGCGCTGAAGACGCCGGCGCCCGCCGTCGAGAACAAGGCCAACATCGATCTCGTCGGCAAGTACTACGACAAGCTTGTGGCGGCGCTGGGCGACGACGAGAACTGACCGCCCGCTGTCATGCCCCGCGAAGGCGGGGCATCCAGTACG
>NZ_JBFULT010001071.1:0-1117 GCF_054049755.1 Bradyrhizobium sp. P5_C11_2 | reverse complement strand
ACGGGATACGGCACGCCGCAGGTTTCGAACCTGTTTGTCCTGGCGAATGGGCTGTCGGGCAACAATACACAGCTCCAGGCCCAGAAAAATCTGGGCTACGATCTCGGTTTCGACTGGACACCKAACAACACGCTCAAGGTCAGCGCGACCGGCTTCTACGAGTTCTTCCGCGACGAACTCGTATCGCAGGCAACGCCTGTCAATTCACCCAACACGAGCTATACGTTCAACGCACCGCGCTCGGAGCATCGCGGCATCGAGCTCGCGGCTGACTGGAAGTTCTATCCGGGCTGGCGGTTCACGGCGGCGTACACCTATCTCGACGAGGTCTACACCGAGTATGTCGAGAACATCACCAATGGCGCGGTGTTCAGCTTCAATCGGGCCGGCAACAAGATCCCCGGCATCTCGCCCAACGAGCTGACGGCCCGGGTCGGTTACGACGAGTTTGCCGGGCCGCTGGCTGGCCTTGGAGGCTTCGTGGAGGTCCAGTGGAAGGACTCCTTCTACATGGACAATGCAAATCTGCTGAAGGCGCCGGGTTACGAACTGGTCAATGTGAACGTCCACTACAAGACCGACCTGGTGTCCGACACCTTTAGATCCCTGAACCTGTTTCTCGAAGTCAGGAACGTGTTCGACCGCACCTATGTTGCCTCGGCAAACAACATCGCCAATACGGTGACGGCGGCCGGCCTTCAAAATCCTGCGAGCGTGCTCGCAAACACGACTGGATCGATCTACGCGGGCTCGCCGCGCCTGTTCGTTGCAGGTATGAAGGTGGCGTTCAGATGATGCGGGCTCTCGAAGGGAGTAGGGCCATGGTCCGAACTGGCTTGCTCGGGATAGTCGCTTTCGCGCTCCTGCCGGGCCTGGCGCTGGCGCAGATGCATGGTCAGCATGCATCCGAAGCCGCGTGCGAAGAGCCGACGCTGCGTTGTGCAAGCAAGGTGACGCCGGCCTTCGGTCCGGACGGGACGCTGTGGCTTGTCTGGATGGCGGGCGGGCAGGTCTCCGTCGCAAGTTCGCAGGATGCAGGGCGCAGCTTCTCGACGCCCAGCCAGGTTACGACGAAGAGGCTGAATCTTGATTGGGGGCCGGATGCGCGGCCGAAGAT
>NZ_JBFULT010001070.1:0-1119 GCF_054049755.1 Bradyrhizobium sp. P5_C11_2 | reverse complement strand
ATGTTCTTGTAGCCATCGTAGTCGTCGACGGCGTTGGTGGCGCCTGCGAGTTGGATGATCTCGTCGGCGGCGGTCTTGTGACCGGCGACCATCGCTCGCCCGTTCACAAGCGACATCACGAACATCACGCGCACCGGCTTCGTCACCTTGGCGCGCAGTGCGCGGAGCTGCGCGAGATCGGTGCCGACTGCGGTCGCCAGGCATTCGGCGCGCGCATCGACGCCCATGGCGTGGCCGACCAGCCTGATCTTTTCGATCAGGCCTTCCTCGGAGAATGTCTCGGGCACCAGCACCAGCGGCACCTTCGCCGTCTCCAGGATGTCCATGGTTTCGCGCGGGCCCGACCCCTGGATCGCCAGGATCAGCGTGGGGTTGAGGCCGAGCACGCCCTCGGCCGAAATCTGGCGCATGTAGCCGACATTGGGTTTGTCGTGCAGCGCTGCCGCCGGATAGAGGCTCGTGGTGTCGACGCCGACCAGGCGGCTCTCGAGCCCGAGCGCATAGAGGATCTCGGTGATGGCGCCGCCGATCGAGACCGTGCGCGCGATATCGCCCACGGCAACGTCGCGGTTGCGGGCGTCATGCACGGTGATGCCGGCGGCGTGCGCAGTGGACGCGAATGCGATCGTGCCGGTGAGCAGGAGTTGGGTGAGGGTGCGACAAAATGTCATTGCAGGTTACTTCGTCAGGAGCAGCTTGTTCTGCGAGGTCAGGCGGAGGCGATAGGTTTCCTCGCCATGCGCGATGATGATCTCGCGCTCGGCAGCGAAGAGTTCGCGGCTGTCGATCCGGCTCCCGCGCATGGTCAAGGTTCTCGTTGTTGCAGAAGGGCTTTCTGCCGGCCCCGCCACGCCGCCGAATTTGTCTTCGGACGCTGCTGACATTGTTGGTGTGATGCGCTTTCGAAATTGCAGATGCTGCCTGCTTGTATAGGTGGCAACAGGCGCATTCCAACGGCGGCAATTTACAATCGATATAAACTGCAACCTAACGTCATTGACCGTCGAACTGTTGCCACGTAACCAATTATGTCAGCGGGGGAACTTGCCCGCGTCTTGAAAAAATCAGCCAGCCAGTCGTTCGCGTTGCGAACGCACGCCAGCCAACAGACTCCAAAAC
>NZ_JBFULT010001069.1:0-1120 GCF_054049755.1 Bradyrhizobium sp. P5_C11_2 | reverse complement strand
GTCGCGGGAATGTCCAACCTGAGGTTCACCGGTCCGGCTCGATGCTTCGACCGGGAGGAGGACGCCTTTGAGGCCGTCCAGAACCGCACCTACCGCGAAGGCGAAGTCATCGTGATCCGCTACGAGGGGCCGAAAGGYGGCCCCGGCATGCGGGAAATGCTCCAGACCACCGCGGCGCTGACCGGGCAGGGCATGGGCGGCAAGATCGCGCTCATCACCGATGGCCGCTTCTCCGGCGCCACCCGTGGCTTCTGCATCGGCCATGTCGGGCCCGAGGCCGCTATCGGGGGCCCGATCGGACTGTTGCAGGATGGCGACATCATCGAGATCGACGCGGTCGCCGGCACCCTTGACGTAAAATTGAGCGACGACGAGCTCGCTCAGCGCAAAACCAAATGGCGCGCTCGCGCGACTAACCACACGTCGGGTGCGCTGTGGAAATATGCTCAGCAGGTAGGACCGGCGGTCGATGGGGCAGTAACCCACCCGGGCGGCGCGCACGAGAAACAGTGTTATGCGGACATCTAGGCGTGCCATAGTTGCGTTTGTGTTGGGGGCTGCTGCGCTGGCCGCACCGGCGCTCGCCTTCGACGGCGCGCCGGTCAACACGAAGGATGCGACCATCCCCGTGGTCTCCGCCGTGCCGAGTGCGGCGGGCGCGCTGCGCAAGGCCGTGCCGCCGGCGGTGACGGGCCAGGAGACCTCGCTGAGCGCCCTGCAATATGCCGCAGAGGGCGGCCATCCCATCGCGCAGTGGAAGCTCGGCCGTATGTACGCCAATGGCGACGGCGTCGCCCAGGACGATGTGCGCGCATTCGAATATTTCAGCCGGATCGCGAACGCTCATGCCGAGGACAGCCCATCGGCGCCGCAGGCGCAGATCGTGGCCAACGCCTTCGTCGCGCTCGGCCGCTATTATCTCAGCGGCATCCCGAACTCGAAGGTCAAGTCGGATCCGGACCGGGCCCGGGAGATGTTCTCCTACGCGGCATCCTATTTCGGCAATGCGGATGCGCAGTACGATCTCGCCCGGCTCTACCTGAAGACGCCGGACGCCTCGCGCGAGGATTTCCGCTACGGCGCGCGCTGGCTCGGCCTTGCCGCCCAGRAGGGCCAGCAC
>NZ_JBFULT010001068.1:0-1122 GCF_054049755.1 Bradyrhizobium sp. P5_C11_2 | reverse complement strand
CAATTGCACGGTTAACAGGCCCATCAACACCAGATTAAGGAATGGGTCCAATGCTGATGCACATCACCTCAGTGTCGTTGCCTCATCCGCACTCCCTTTGCGAACTGGGGATACCGACCGAAACCGATCTGATCGTCAGCCTGAGCGAACTTACCTATCGGAGGTGCAGCGAGATCTACGGCGAGAAGGAACCAGCCGATTATGTCTATCAGGTCAAGTCAGGCGCAGTACGAAGCTACAAGCTGCTTCCTGATGGCCGCCGGCAAATCGGCGCATTTCATGTTTCCGGCGATATCTTCGGACTGGAGAATGGAAGCGTGCACCGCTCTACGGCAGAAGCCGTCGTGGACACGACGGTTCTCCTCATCCGGCGACAGAGTCTCGATGCAATTGCCGACAGTGACGGCGCACTGGCCAAGCACCTGCTCCGCAGGACCACCAGCAATCTGAAGCATGCGGAAGACCATATGCTGCTCCTTGGGCGCAAAACCTCGATCGAGCGCGTCGCGGCCTTCATCCTTGAGATGGACAAGCGGCTCACCGACGCCGGCATTTTGGCACTGCCAATGTCACGGCGTGATATCGCGGACTACCTTGGACTCACGCTGGAAACCGTTTCGCGGGCGTTATCGCATCTGCGCAAGCTTGGCATCCTCGGCTTCATCGGTGCCACCCAGCGCCAGATCGTGCTGTTGGACCGGCAGCAACTCGCCGGCCTCGATCGTCAGAATTGAAAGCCGGGTCGAAGCGAAGACCCTCTGCCGTTCTTAATTGAGAGGCCCCGGTACCATGCCGGGGGGCCTCCAATCTGCAATCTGCGCGGAAGTACGGTTCTCGTTCAGAAAACGCGAGCTCTCATAACGCGGGCTCTTAGGAAGGAAGTGCTGCGAACGTCCATGAGTCTAAGATCGATCAGACCCTAAGCCCGTAACGAAATGGCAACACTTGAGAGCGGTGTATGTGCTCGGCAACGTGCTTATTCCGCGTCGAGACCTGTATCTCGCTCAGCGTTCCATTGTTCATCGACAAGCCAGGCTTGGATGCGTGCCGACGGAATGAGTTGCCTGGGGACGTGCGGATTGATCGTGCCCGCAAATACAACGAGACCTTCGTCGAGCTTTG
>NZ_JBFULT010001067.1:0-1125 GCF_054049755.1 Bradyrhizobium sp. P5_C11_2 | reverse complement strand
TCGTAGCTCAGCTTGAGCCCGCGGCCGACGGTCCAGATCCATCCCTCCCGGGCGTCCCTGGTTGGCTGGGCGTTGAACTGGTCGGAGATCGATTTGACGGCAGCGTCTTGCGGCCCCGGATTCTTCAACTCCGCATTGACGCGCCAGATGGGATGCCTGGCGTCGATGTCGTCGCTATGGATCGTGAGCTTGGCACCGTCGACCGCGCATTCGAGGATATGGGACTCGCGAAGCTGGCGGCAGCGGTAGCGGCGTTGGGTGACGACCTTGTTCGCCTCGTCGAATGTCATGCCGGGGGAAAAGCCGAGGATGTCGGACTTCTTCACGAGGGCCAGCGACGCAGGCTTCAAGAAGCCTGGCTGGATCGCCACCAGGGCGGCAACGGCAACAACGATCAAGCCGGCGATAACAATGGCAATCTTCATCAGCCCCTCGCGAGAAACATCCGACCATACAACAGCCGGAGCATCCTGCCAGTCAGGCTTGGCGTCATCGCCAGGGAGCTGTGCGGCGACAGTGCGCCGCGCTGTGCGCTCTTGCCCCGGACGCAGCGCGTCCGGGACACGAGATCGCCGTCCTATGCCGCAATCCGCTGCTCGACCGGGGCCGTCAGATATTTGAGCACTTCCGCATGCTCCAGGTCAGGCACCGCGATGGCCGTGTGGCTGTAGATCGCATGGGTCCGTGATTTTGCGATCTTGTCCAGGATCTCTTTGCCCTTGATGACGTGGAGGCCCATGCCGTCTCCGGACGGGAAGATCGCCAGCACCACGTCATAAGCCGCGATGACGGCTCTGAGCGCTTCGGCCTTGTCTTCGGCGACGTCGACAAAAACGCGTACATCGGCCGCAAGTTCACGCAGCTCGTCAAAATCCAGCACTGTGGGGTACTCCAACGCAACGATACTTAATGCAGAGTGGAGGCGTTGGGTTACTGAAGTGTCAACAACGCGTGCCGGGCCACAAGTTTCACGACGAGGTGACTCGCGAAGGCGGGATAAGACCGATCGGGATGTTGTATTCAGGACCGGCGTAGAACTGATCTGAACAGGAGACACGGGCAACATGGCGAGCGACACGACCATTCGGGCAGGGCAGTGCCATTGCGGCGCGGTGCGTTTCGAGG
>NZ_JBFULT010001066.1:0-1126 GCF_054049755.1 Bradyrhizobium sp. P5_C11_2 | reverse complement strand
CCCATCAGCAGGCCGGTCCGCTGGTGATCGAGCGCGGCGAGGGGCCTTATGTCTTCGATGCGTCGGGCAAGCGCTATTTCGAGGCGATGGCTGGCTTGTGGAGCGTCGGGCTCGGCTTCAACGAGAAGCGGCTGGTCGACGCCGCGCACAAGCAGATGCTGGCGCTGCCGTTCTACCACACGTTCTCCGCCAAATCGCACGGTCCCTCGATYGATCTCGCCGAGAAGCTGGTGGCGCTCGCGCCGGTGCCGATGAGCAAGGTGTTCTTCACCAATTCCGGCTCGGAGGCCAACGACACCGTCCTGAAGCTGATCGCCTATCGCTCCAACGCGCTCGGCCAGCCGCAGCGCAAGAAGGTGATCAGCCGCATGCGCGCCTATCACGGCGTCACCATCGCGTCGGCGAGCCTCACCGGCCTGCCGAACAACCACCGCTCGTTCGACCTGCCGCTGCCGAACATCCTGCACACGGGCTCGCCGCATTTCTACAAGGACGGCGCGCCGGGTGAGAGCGAGGAAGCGTTCGCGACGCGGCGGGCCGAGGAGCTCGACGCGCTGATCCAGAAGGAGGGACCGGACACGATTGCCGCCTTCTTCGGCGAGCCGGTGATGGGCGCGGGCGGCGTCATCGTGCCGCCGGCGACCTATTGGGACAAGATCCAGCAGGTCTTGAACAAGTACGACATCCTGCTGATCGCCGACGAGGTGATCTGCGGCTTCGGCCGCACCGGCAAGATGTTCGGCTGCGAGACCTATGGCATCAAGCCGGATGCGATCGTGGTCTCCAAGCAGATCACGTCGAGCTATTTCCCGCTGTCGGCGATCATCCTGAACGACCGCATGTTCGAGCCGATCGCGGACGAGAGCAACAAGATCGGCGTGCTCGGCCACGGCTTTACCGCGGGCGGCCATCCGGTCGGCTCGGCGATTGCGCTGGAGAACCTCAAGATCATCGAGGAGCGCGGACTGGTGGCGCATGCCGCCGAGCTCGGTGCCTATATGCAAGGCAGACTGCGCGAGCTCACCAGCCACCCGCTGGTCGGCGAGGTCCGCGGCGTCGGCATGATCGCGGCGATCGAGCTGGTGCTCGACAAGCAGCGCAAGACGGCGGCAACGACACCCGGTGG
>NZ_JBFULT010001065.1:0-1127 GCF_054049755.1 Bradyrhizobium sp. P5_C11_2 | reverse complement strand
GAACAGCAGATGATGCTCGAGGTGATAGTTCACGTAATACGGCGCGATGAACAGGCGCTCGAGAAAATTGGCATGCGTCGTGCGGGTATTGCGCAGGGGATCGTGGCTATCGGGGACGACGGCGTGTTCGGCGATGTTGCGGATGCGGGTTATGACCATCATCCAGGTCAGCAACGGCACCAGCCATAGCAGCGGATAGGCCCACCACACACCGGCCGCCGCGAGCGCTGCCAACATGATGGCGTTGAAGACGCATTGCGGACCGAGCTTCTCCCAGAAATGCGCGGCACGCTGCCGCCACGGCCAGTCCTTCGGACCGAAAGCATTGAGCAGTTGCGCCTTGCGCTGCTGGTAGCCGGTCTGCCCGGTGATGTCGCGAATGAACTTGCGGCGGTAGCTCAGCTTGGTGATCGGAAACGGCGCCGACAGCACGAGGTCGGGATCATCCTCCTGCTGGGTGCGCGCATGATGCTGCAAGTGATAGCGGCGATAGGCGCGTGTCTCCGCGAAGATCGGATAGGCGCAGAACCACTGGCTCAGCATCAGGTTGGTCTTCTCGTCGGCCGACAGGCACCCATGCGCGCCATCATGCATGAGGATCGCAAGCCCGAGCTGGCGCGAGCCGACGATGCCGACCGCGAGCAGATAAGTCAGCGGATTGGGCCACCACGCGACCAGCGCGATCGCGCCGATGATCAGCGCCCAGGCATGCGCGATCAACGCGGCGCCTTTCCAGGTGACGCGCCGGCGCACGTCGACGAGCTGGTCCTCGGTCAGGAAATCGCGGGCACGCATGCGAAGTGCGGTCATGGCCTAACTCTCCCGATCCGAAGTGGTTGATGGGTCGCGGTCGTCGACGAGGCGCAGGCGCGCGGCGTCGCCCGCGGATTTCGCCTGCTCGCCGAGCACGCGGAGCATCTCGGCGCGGAGCTCGTCAGGCGAACGGCCCATGGCATAGCCTTCGAGGATGACGCCGATTGCGACGGCCCAGAACCTGCGTGRACTCTCGTCGGGTGCGCGCAGGGAGCGCCAGCCGTGGCGCGCGACCTGGCTCGCATAGGCGCGTGCTCCCTCTGCGTGCAGGCGTTCGATGGTGCGCTCGACCAGCGGCGCCAGATCCTGGCGCC
>NZ_JBFULT010001064.1:0-1131 GCF_054049755.1 Bradyrhizobium sp. P5_C11_2 | reverse complement strand
CCTTAGTTCGATGCTGCGCATCGCCCCGGAATGACGGAGAACCTTACTCCCCGCGCTTGGCGGCTTTCTCGAACTTCTTCAGCACGCGGTCGCGCTTGAGTTTTGACAGATAGTCGACGAACAGCACGCCGTTGAGGTGGTCGATCTCGTGCTGGATGCAGGTGGCGTAGATGCCTTCGGCGTCCTCCTCGTGCACCTTGCCGTCGAGATCGGTGAAGCGCACGCGCACCTTCGCGGGCCGCTCGACCTCCTCGTAATATTCGGGGATCGACAGGCAGCCTTCTTCATAGACCGACAGCTCCTCGGACGAAGCAAGGATCTCGGGATTGATGAAGACGCGCGGCTCCGGCTTGGTCTCGCCGTTCTCGTCGCGCTTGGCGAGGTCCATGGTGATGAGCCGCAGCGGCTGCGCGACCTGGATCGCCGCGAGCCCGATGCCGGGCGCGTCGTACATGGTCTCGAACATGTCGTCGGCCAGCTTGCGGATCTCCGGCGTGACCTTCTCGATCGGCTTGGAGACCAGACGCAGCTGCTTGTCGGGCAGGATGATGATTTCTCTGAGGGCCATGGCGGCGATTTAAGCCGCATGCCGGATGCGGTCAATGCGGCGAGGAACTCCGTTAACGGTCCGCTAACCATAAAACTTAGGGCTTCGTTAACCATAAAAATTAGGGGGCGATTAACCATAAATGTTCGCTATTCGTTCGCGGAGAGGACCGAATCGGCTAAAAGGCGGCCATGAACGAGATCATTTTCACGGCTGGCGATTGGCCGGTGCGCGCCATCGATGCGCTGATCGGCTTCGGCGGCCTTGTCCTCATCCTGCTGCTGGTGATCGCCGTGGTGATCGCGCGGTCGTCGCGGCGCGGCGCGGAACTCGCGATGGCCAATGCCATCCGCGCCGACGAGCTCGAGGAGCGCGTGAGCCAGATGCTGCACGCGCAGAGTGAGGCCTCGGGCCGGGTCGACGCCATGACCCAGGCGCTGGCCGGCCGCCAGGCCGACATGGCCCGCGCGGTCAACGAGCGGCTGGATTCGGTGACCCACCGCGTCGGCCAGTCCATGGAGAGCACCACCCGCAACACCATGGAGAGCCTGCGCGCGCTGCACGAGCGGCTCGGCATCATCGAC
>NZ_JBFULT010001063.1:0-1147 GCF_054049755.1 Bradyrhizobium sp. P5_C11_2 | reverse complement strand
GAGTCGATCTTCGTCGGCATCGTTCATGATCTCACCGGGCGCGAGAGGGTCGAACGAGAGCTGCGCGAAAGTTCGGCGCGGCTGCGCGCGGTCGTCGACACCGCCGTCGACGGCGTGATCCTGATCGATTCCGACGGCAGCATCCTGAAATTCAATCCGGCCTGCGAGAAGCTGTTCAAATATCACGACGACGAGGTCCTCGGGCAGAACGTCCGGATGCTGATGCCGGAGCCCTACCGCTCCGGGCATGACGGTTACATTCGCAATTTCGTCACCACCGGCGAKMGSAAGATCATCGGCATCGGCCGCGAGRTGRTGGGYCAGCGCAAGGAYGGCTCCACCTTCCYGATGSATCTKTCGGTYGGCGAGGCCAAGCAGGACGGGTCGTCGATCTTCGTCGGCATGATCCACGACCTGACGGAGCGCAAGCGCACCGAGGCGCAGCTCATACAGGCCCAGAAGATGGAGGCGGTCGGGCAGCTCTCCGGCGGCATCGCCCACGATTTCAACAATCTCCTCACCGTGATCGTCGGCAACGCCGAACATCTGAGCGAGCAGTTGGCGTCGCGGGGGGACCTGAAGCGGCTCGCCGACGACATCTGCAGCGCCGGCGAACGCGGCGGGGAGCTGACGCAGCGTCTGCTCGCCTTCAGCCGCAAGCAGCTGCTGCGGCCGGTGGAGACCGAATGCAACAAGCTCGTCGATTCCATGCACAAGCTGCTGCGGCGGACCCTTCGCGAGGACATCGAGATCTCCACCCATTTCGATCCCGGTCTCCGGAACGCTTTCGCTGATCCGGTGCAGCTTGAATCGGCGATCCTCAACCTCGCGCTCAACGCCCAGGATGCGATGGCGTCCGGCGGCCGCCTGAGCATCTCGACGGCGAACTCGTCTCTCGGCTCCGGCGATCACAATGCGCATCCCGACGTCGGACCCGGCGAGTACATCGTGATTGCCGTGACCGACAACGGGGCGGGAATGCCGAAGCGGGTGCTGGAACATGCGTTCGAGCCCTTCTTCACCACCAAGGAGGTGGGCAAGGGCAGCGGGCTCGGGCTCAGCATGGTCTACGGCTTTGCCAAGCAGTCCAACGGCCATGTCACGATCTACAGCGAGCCGCGCCTCGGAACGACGGTGAGGATCTACC
>NZ_JBFULT010001062.1:0-1147 GCF_054049755.1 Bradyrhizobium sp. P5_C11_2 | reverse complement strand
CGGCCTCGCCGATCAGATAGGCTTTGCGGATGCGCGGGAAGAAACCCGTGAGGCTGGTGATGCCGCCCGCCTTCGGCTTGCCGCCGGCGATCCAGAAGATGTCGGCAAAGGACGACAGCGCATACGCGGTGGCATCCGCGTTGGTCCCCTTGGAGTCGTTGACGAACAGCACGTTGCCGCGGYGGCCGACCTGCTCCATGCGGTGTGCCAGTCCCGGAAAGCTGCGCAGGCCGTCCTGCAACACGTCCTGGCTGATGCCCATCGCGAGCGCGGCGGCAGCCGCACAGGCCGCGTTCTGCGCGTTGTGCAGGCCGCGCAGCGAGCCGATGCCGCCGAGCTTTGCGACCTCGCTGCGCGCGCCACCCGCGGTGCGCACGATGGTGCCGTGCTCGACATGGATGCCGCTCGCCAGCGGATTCCTGACCGAGATGCGCACAACGTTCCTGCCTGCACGCTCGAGCCGGTCGGCGATGTCGCGGCAAAAGCCGTCGTCGACGCCGACGATCGAGGTGCCGCCTGGCTGCACGCTCGCGACGAGACGCTCCTTCACCGCGGCGTAGTGTTCGACCGTGCCGTGACGGTCGATATGGTCCTCGCTGACATTGAGCAAAATGCCGACGGAGGGATCGAGCGAGGGCGTGAGGTCGATCTGGTAGGACGACATCTCGACGACATGGACGCGGCCGGTGCGCGGCGGCTCCAGCGACAGGATCGCGGTGCCGATATTGCCGCCCATCTGGGTGTCGTAGCCGGCGACCTTGGTGAGATGCGCGATCAGCGCCGTCGTGGTCGACTTGCCGTTGGTGCCGGTGATGGCGACGAACGGCGCATCCGGCGCGTGGCGGCGCCGCTCGCGGCAGAACAGCTCGATGTCGCCGATCACCTCGACGCCGGCCTCGCGTGCCTTCAGCGCGCTCCAATGCGGCACGGGATGGGTGAGCGGCACGCCGGGCGCGAGCACCAGCGCCGAAAAATTCGCCCAGGAGACGTTGCGCAAATCCGCGGTGATGAATCCGGCCTGCGCGGCCTTGGCGACGTTCTCGGCATTGTCGTCGGCGGCGACCACTTCGGCGCCGCCCGCTTTCAACGCGTGACAGGACGCGAGCCCCGAGCCGCCGAGGCCGAACACCGCGACGGTCTTGCCGGC
>NZ_JBFULT010001061.1:0-1150 GCF_054049755.1 Bradyrhizobium sp. P5_C11_2 | reverse complement strand
ATACAAGAGCGAGACCACCGCAGCCTATCAGCGAGGCCAAAAGTTCGAAAAGCGCCGGGCGTTAATGAAAGATTGGGCCGTGTTCCTGAGCGGCAACAAGGTGACCCAATTGGATGACTGGAGGACAGGGAAGGGTGTCGAGCCATCGCGAAGCTACCGCGTGAGAAGCTAGTGGCCCCGAAACGCTCACTCAAAGGCGACCTGAACCGCAGCCAACCGACTAAGCGATTATGCGGCAGCGTATGCCAAGTACTCGTTTAGCACATGCTCTTTGATCGCCTCTGGCTCCCGCTCCCCTTGCGAAGCAAGCCACAGAATGCGCTCCGCAACTTCCACCGCAGAACGATGCTGCTGTCGGGTGAAGGCCGGGGTAGCGAGCACTTCATCAAGAATGGTGCGTAGCATTTGCACCGTAGGTGTGTCGTACGCCATGTGACCAATATCCGAATACTGAACAATGTCTCAAAGGCAGCACGCGCAATATAGAGCGCAAGCCGTCTTGGTCGATCCGGCCAGCAATTTACCGGAAATGAAAATCTAAGACGGTTTGATTGCGGTTCTGTGACAGCGAAGCAGCCACCATAGTTCCATCGTTTGATGATCGTGAGGCAAGGTGATGTGGGCAGAAATCTCAAAAGCGTCGTTCATTAGTATTCCGATAGTCGGAACTCTATCCGGCCTGCTGTGCATGCGCACGGCCTATTCAACATACAAGTTGATCGGAGCCCGCTTCGACGGCGCGAATTTTCCATGGTTCTACACCGCGCTACAAAGCCCTTGGTACGCAAAGCAATTTTGGGGACAGGACGATATTGCTAATGTGCTTCCTGATGACTTGAAGACGACGGTCACTCGCGCGAGAAACCCTGATTAACTACGGAATGGCGACAATCATTTTATGGACCATCTTTGCTCTCTGCGTCGGGGCTACAGCAGCCCATTTCGGGAGCGGCACATAGGCGACACCCACTGTCCGCTATGGGTCTTGGCTGTGTGAAAACGCGAAGACACTCAATCGCGATAGAAGAAAATTATTCGTCCAAAACCGTTCTAGTCGCTCGACGCGCAAGCGGATTCAACTTGGGGATCGAACTGAAGAATATCATTCTTCGTCGCGTTTCGATTTTTGAGTTTTTACACAGCCAGGGTC
>NZ_JBFULT010001060.1:0-1151 GCF_054049755.1 Bradyrhizobium sp. P5_C11_2 | reverse complement strand
CGCAGATCTTGTTCATCGGCACGATGCCGAGCACCAGCGTGCAGGCCGAGTTGCAGATGCCGTCGATGATGACGCGCTCGCGCTTGTCGCGGACGCGCTTGTACTTGGCCTTATACTCCTCGACATAGCCACCATGGTCGCGGGTGATGTGCAGATCCGCCCGCGCGGGTGTGGCGACCGCGACGGAGAGCAACAGCAGGCTCAGGAGCGTGATGCGCATGGCAAAGTAACGGTGAAAACCTTGCAGGAATGGACCGGCCTCGAAGGACCCCCAGGGGGCCGGCAGGAATCTAACCGAATTCTCTTTGGTCATACTTGTGTGGGAAATTCGTTAAGCATCCCGAAAAGGCCAAAAATGGGCAGGCCCGGGGGCGCCCCGGCATTTCGGTCACACCCGCCCGGGAATCGGCGGAATTGGCCTGGATTTCCGGCCGTTTGGGTGCCTAGCCCGCCCAAAATCGCTATAACGAACCGACCTCTCAGCGCGGGTTCCGGAGAATCGAGATGAGCAAATTGAAGCTTGTTGCCGCAGTTGCTGCCCTGTCGGCCGCAATCCTAGCCCCCAGCCTCGCGGAGGCGCGGCACCACCGGCATTACCGCAACCACGCCAACCCGCTGCCCTACCAGATCAGCTATCTGCACAATTACGGACCGGGCATCACCCCCGGCACCTTCGCCTATTATGACGGCCCGTCGACCAACGGCTGCTACCGCAGCGCGTCCACCTACGTCGGCCAGGACGGCCGCCGGCACCCCTGCAACTGAGGGGCGCCGACGCGTCCGCTCCCGGCGGGAGCCCTAACTGGGGGCACCCGACAGAAGCAATTGCTTCTCGATCTCGTAGACCGGTAGCTTGACGAGGTCCTTGCCGACCTCGCCCTGGAGCGCCTTGCGCACGGCGTCGGTATAGTCGGCGCGGATCATGCCGAGTGCACGCGGCGAGGCCACCATGGTCAAAGCTGCGGTCTCGCCTGAACTGACGGCCGTATCGAGCCGGCCAGCGAGGCTCCGCAGGAAGGCGCGTTCGGCCTCGTCGTGCCAATCGGTCTGCTCCGCCGAACTGCGCGCACCGCCAACCGCAGCATGCAACCGGCCGGGCGCGTCGGTCGCTTGCGCGGCGGTGGCAGGGTTGGGCTGCTCATGCACCTCCC
>NZ_JBFULT010001059.1:0-1160 GCF_054049755.1 Bradyrhizobium sp. P5_C11_2 | reverse complement strand
ATTGACGCCGTTGAAAACGGGCGTGAACAGAATGTCATTGTCGTCGCCGAACGGCGGGCTCTGCAACAGCAGGGTCTCGTCGTGGACGACCTGGAAGGCCGAATTGGCGGACACCGAGACCGCGGGGCCGTCATCCTGGAAGCTGATGCTGGAGTCCTCGGTACCCACGATCTCGATGGTCGCCGAGGACGTCGCGGTGTCATTGTCACCGTCGGTGATGGTCGCTGTCAGCGTAACGCCGAGGCTCGCGCCCTCACCAACCAGGYTGAGGAACTGCGTCGAATCGAAATTGTTGAGGTCCGCGCCGTGGTCGATCGCCATGTACTGGTCGACGRCGAGCTGGCCTCCCGAGAGGCTGCCTGCGTTGTCCAGCGTGATGCGGATCGCGATCGGGCCGTTCGGATCGGCGCCGACATGRCCAACGATCTCGGTGTCGCTGACCTTGAACAGRTAGATCGTGTCGTCGGAGTAGGTGTGGTTCGGRTCCGTCACCTTCAACGTGGTGGCGATGCCGCCGCTCTCCGTTWCTTTGGCGCCCGAGAGCGCGAACGAATAGGCATAGTCGGTCGWCTTCTCGCCGTCGGTGCCGGCAATCTTGGTGACGTCGAACAGCGCCTCCAGTTCGCCCTTCACGTCGCCTTCGCCGGCCGCCGTCTTCAGCTCGCCGATCGGATTGGTGCCGGTCGGATCCGGGTCCGTGTTGCCTGAGACGTCGTCGACGGTTCCGTCAGGAAGGCCGTTGGCGCCGCGATCGCCACCGATCGACTCGTCGAGCGACAGCGTCGCGAGATGGGCCGAACCCTCCTCCGGCTGCTGCACCGTCACGTCAATCGACGGGCCGTCATCCTGGAAGCCGATGCTCGACTGTTGGGGCCCCGCGATCACGATCGTGGCCGAGGACGTCGCGGTGTCATTGTCACCGTCGGTGATGGTCGCGGTCAGCGTAACGCCGAGGCTCGCGCCCTCACCGACCAAGTTGAGGAACTGCGTCGAATCGAAATTGTTGAGGTCCGCGCCATGGTCGATCGCCATGTACTGGTCGACGACGAGCTGGCCTCCCGAGAGGCTGCCTGCGTTGTCCAGCGTGATGCGGATCGCGATCGGGCCGTTCGGATCGGCGCCGACATGACCAACGATCTCGGTGTCGCTGACCTTGAACA
>NZ_JBFULT010001058.1:0-1169 GCF_054049755.1 Bradyrhizobium sp. P5_C11_2 | reverse complement strand
GCGCATCACCGCCGGGGCGGCCATGTGCTCGGCCTCTGCGGCGGCTATCAGATGTTGGGACGCAGCGTCGCCGATCCCGATGGGATCGAGGGACCGGCTGGCGACACGCCGGGCCTCGGGCTTCTGGACGTCACGACTGTGATGAGCGCAGAGAAGACGCTGACACGCGTTTCCGCCGTTCATGCGGCAACGGATCAGCCGATCCAGGCCTACGAAATCCATATCGGCCGCACCGACGGGCCGGATCGCGCGCGGCCCTTTTCGAAGCTCGACGGCGCGCCGGAAGGCGCGATCTCGCGCGATGGGCACGTGCAAGGCAGCTATTTGCACGGCCTGTTCACGTCCGACGATTTCCGCAAGGCGTATCTCGCAAGGCTCGACATTCCCGCGGGCGACGAGCCGTATCACGCCAAGGTCGAAAGCGCGCTTGATGCCCTCGCCGATCACATCGAAAAGCATCTCGACGTCGAAGGCCTGCTCACGCTAGCGCGCTAGCACCTCGGCCACGCGCGCCCATTCGGCTTCGCTGCCCGGCAGCCCCAAGCGCAGCCAAGTCGGCTTCGGCGCGAAGACGCGGGACCAGATATGGCCACGCGCCAGCCTCGCCTGCGCGACAAGCGCGTCATCGGTCTCGTAGAGACGAAACAGCGGCGTGCCGCCGACAAGTTGCCAGCCCTGCGATTGCACAATGGCATCAAGCCGAACGCTGTCGCGCACGAGGCGCGCTGACGTCGCTCTGGCCCAATCGTCATCGCGCAAGGCCCGGCAGCCGACCGCGATCGCCGCTCCTGATACTGGCCACGGCCCGGACACCGCAGCAAGCTTGGCGATGTCGGCCGCATGGCCAAGCGCGAAGCCGAGCCGCAGGCCGGCGAGTCCGTAGAACTTTCCGAATGAACGCAGGATCAACAGCCCTTCGCGGCCCGCTTCGGAGGCAAGCGACAGATGCGGAACAGCGTCGGCAAAGCTCTCGTCGATCACCAGGCGCCCGATGCGCGGCAGCAGCGCCAACAAATCCTTTGGTGGATGACACCGGCCGTCGGGATTGTTGGGATTGACGACGATGGCGAGGTCGGCGCCTGCCAGCGCGTCGAGCTCGCTGACCTCTTCGACCTCCCAGCCGGCGGATGACAGGACCGGTGCATACTCGTTATAGGTCGGTGCGAGAA
>NZ_JBFULT010001057.1:0-1172 GCF_054049755.1 Bradyrhizobium sp. P5_C11_2 | reverse complement strand
GCATATTTCGCATTTCTTCGCGGTGCGGGAGCGGCCCGAGCGGCGAAAAGACTGCAAATTTCTCTCGGAAAAAATTGCTCGAGCCGGGAAAAAATTGCTGGCCCAGGCACGCTGTCGCACTAGGCAATTTTTGCCGAGCACGATATTGATGAATGCAACGGAAATTTTACATGTGTGGCGCGTTGAGCTTGCGCGCATTTGCGCCCAAATCTCCTGCGCCAAGTCTTGTGCCAAGTCTTGCGTCAAGCCTTATGCCAAGTCTTATGTCAGGTCTTGTGCCAAGTGATGCCATCGAGGACTGAGGAAACCGGCCATGCGCTATGATGATTTCCGCCGCAGCGACGACATCGAGGATCGTCGCGACGAGGGCGGCGGCGGTGGCGGTGGCGGTGGCGGCGGGTTCGGTCTGCCGATGGGCGGAGGCGGTCTCGGCATCGGCACCATCATCGTGCTCGGCCTGATCGGCTACGCCTTCGGCATCGATCCGCGCATCCTGATCGGCGGCGCCGAGATCCTCACCGGCGGCAACCAGGCACCGACCTACCAGACCGATCGCCAGTCCTCCTCCGCCAAGCGCGGCGCGCCGACCGACGAGATGGGCAGCATGATCGCCGGCGTGCTGGGCGAGATCGACGATCGCTGGAGCGAGATCTTCCAGGCCAGCGGCCAGAACTACACCGGGCCGAAGATCGTGCTGTTCCGCAACGCCACCAATGGCGGCCGCTGCGGCATGGCGCAGTCGGCGATGGGACCGTTCTATTGTCCGCCGGACCGCACCATCTTCCTCGACACCAACTTCTTCCGCGAGGTCGAGACACGCTTCCGCGGCTGCTCCGGCAATGCCTGCAAGTTCACCGCGGCCTATATCATCGCGCATGAGGCGGGCCACCACATCCAGAACCTGCTCGGCATCATTCCGCGGGTGACGCGGCTCCAGCAGCAGGCCGGCAGCAAGGCCGAGGCCAATGCGTTGCAGGTGAAGGTGGAGCTCCAGGCCGACTGCCTGTCGGGGGTCTGGGTCAACCGCGAGCAGAAGAAGCGTCCGGGCTTCCTGGAAGCCGGCGACATCGACGCCGCGCTGACCACGGCGAGCGCGATCGGCGACGACACGCTGCAGCGTCAGGCCACGGGCCGGGTGGTGCCTGATTCCTTCACCCACGGCTCGGCAGCGC
>NZ_JBFULT010001056.1:0-1175 GCF_054049755.1 Bradyrhizobium sp. P5_C11_2 | reverse complement strand
CTGCTGGCGGGGCGCCTCGACGTCGCCGGCAAGAACGTCGTCATCGTGCTCTCCGGCGGCAATGTCGATGCCGATCTGTTCTCCGAACTGGTGGCCTGATTTTTTCAGGGGGCTGTTACTGCAGCGTAGCCTCGTTCTAGAGACCCGCGAGGGCCAAGTAGAGATTATCGATGAGCCGACGTATTCGTTCGGCTCTGCGGATAATCTGCGAAAGTACGATACGGAAATCCGTCTTGATCGCGCGAATCTATCTTCCGTTCACGGAGTGAGAGCCAACGGGAAGTGGTCCGCGGTATTCGGAGCCAGTGGAGGGTGTTCTGGCGTCCATCAACACTCCGCCGTCGAAGTGGACCGTCGTCTGTATCTTGCGGTGGGCGATCAAGTAGTCTGTTTGAACCTCGTGACGGGCTTAACGGAGTGGTCACGACGCGTTGATCCGGCGACATGTTTCGGAGCCTATTGGGACTGCCTTCACGAAGCGCTCATATCCCACGGTGAACTGCAGATTTCTCGTCTGTCCCTTGCGGGCGACGAGATTTGGAGTGCTGACGGTGCGGACATTTTCTCGGAGGGGTTCAGGTGCCTGAGTAACGGCATTGAGGTCATCGATTTCAATCGTTCGGTGTACCTGTTTGATTATCGAAGCGGTGCGCTTCTCGCAGGATAGTGGTTTGCCGCGAATATGAAGAAGGGGCAGAGCGTCGCCGCTCTGCCCCTTTGTCGTGTGTGCGCTGTCCGTGCGATCAGTGCATGAAGCCGCGGTGATTGTTGCCGCTGCCCATGGAGGGCGCCTGGTTCATCGACTGGCGGAAGTTGTTGCCGCCGTTGTTGACGATGCGGTTGCTCGTGTTGAACTGCGGGCGGTTGTTCTGCTGGTTGTTTTGGACTTGCACCTTGTTCACCGGGTTGTTGTTAAGCTTCACGATGCCGGTGTTGCCGTTGTTGACGCGGATCGGGTTGGTCTGCGTCTGAACCGGCTTCACGTCGACAGTCGTGCCACCCTTGCCGACAATCACCGGCATGCTCACGATCTTGCCAGGAGTGCCGTTGGTTGTGCCGTTAGTCGTGCCGGCATTGTTGCCGCTGTTCTGCGTAGTGTTGGTCGGCGGCAGCGTCACGATCTTGCCGGTGCCGCCATTGTTCGTCGTGGTGGTCGGCGCGGGCAGGGTGACGAT
>NZ_JBFULT010001055.1:0-1182 GCF_054049755.1 Bradyrhizobium sp. P5_C11_2 | reverse complement strand
GGGCAAGCCATCGCGAACCATCTCGCCGACAGCACCGCCCAAAATGACGGACACTGTGACGGGCCATACAGCCGCCATCACGATGACAGCTCCAAAGGGGATGTCCCTGTTGGGGCGATCGTAGGATTCCATAGCCGTGAAAACGAACAGGGCTATCAGGCAACCGATCGCGTATTTCTTTTTCCAGCTCATGTGATGAAGACCTTCTGAAGCCGTGCATTGGTCGCGCCGGCTTTTCCGTGGGTTCATCTGCGCCGTCGCCAGCTGCCGGACTTGAAGCCGCGTGCTTGCCCGATCACGCGTGCGCCACTGTCATTCAGCCTTGATGTTGGCGTCCTTGATGATCTGCTGATACTTCGCCATCTCGTCCTTGATGAAGCCGGCGAAATAATCCGGCGTGGAGCCGAGCGGTTCGAAACCGAGAAGCGCGAAGCGTTCCCTCACCTCCGACCGCTGCACGATCCTGGCGATCTCGGCTTGAATTGTCGCGACCAGGTCGGCGGGCAAGCCCTTCGGGCCCCACAGGCCGTACCAGGAGCCAAACTCGAAGCCTTTCATGCCGGACTCGGCCACGGTCGGAATCTCCGGAGCGATGTCGACGCGCTTGGTGCTGGTGACGGCCAGCGCCTTGATGCTTCCGGCTTTCGCCAGCGGCAGCGAGGACAGGATCGGATCGGCGATCAACTGCACCTGGCCGCTCATCAGGTCCGTCAGCGCGGGGCTGGCGCCCTTGTAGGGCACCACCAGGGTGTCGACACCGGCATCGCGCTTGAGCAGCTCGATCGCCATGTGCCCGGCCGAGCCGAAGCTCGATGTCGCGAAGGTGTATTTGCTCGGATCCTTGCGAACCAGATCGAAGAATTCCTTGAGAGTTTTGGCGGGCATCTGCGCCGTGGTGCTGACGATCAGCGGTCCGCTGGCCACCAGCGAAATCGGCGTGAAGTCGGTGACCACGTCGTAGGGAACGGCCTTGTGCAGGAACGGCGTCACCACATGGATCGACGCGGTCAGCATCAGCGTGTAGCCATCCGGCGCGGCCTTGGCGACATAGTTCGCGCCGACGATGCCGCCGGCGCCACCGGCGCGGTTCTCGACGATAAAACTCTGCCCGAACGACTCGCCCAGCTTTTGCGCGAGCAGTCGCGCGACGCCGTCGACGGATCCCCCCGCGGGATAGGGCAC
>NZ_JBFULT010001054.1:0-1183 GCF_054049755.1 Bradyrhizobium sp. P5_C11_2 | reverse complement strand
TCGTCATGGCCGGGACAAGCCCGGCCATGACGGACGCCTAATCTACTCCGCCGCCTTCTCCCTCAGTCGCTGCGCGTAGACGTTGATGACGAGCGCCGCCAGCAGGATCAGGCCGCGGATCAGGATCTTCAGGAAACTGTCGATGTTGACGTGGTCGAGGCCGTTATTCAGGACACCGAGAACGAAAAGCCCGACGATGGTGTTGCCGATGCCACCGCGGCCGCCGAACAGGCTGGTGCCGCCGACCACGACCGCGGCGATGGAATCGAGCAGATAGGTGTCGAACTCGTTCTGCTGCGCGCTGCCGAAATGGGCGACCCCCAGCATGCCGCCGATGCCGGAGCAGACCGCCGAGATCACCATGACGGCGCCGAGGATGAGCTTGACGTTGAGGCCCGAATATTCGGCCGCCTCGCGATTGCCGCCAACCATGTAGACGTAGCGGCCGAAGCGGGTGTAGGTCAGCACCAGATGGCCGCCGAGCAGCATGACGGCTGCGACGATGACGATCCATGGGATGCCGCCGATCGATCCCGAGCCGAGCGTCGTGATCAGGCTCGGCACCTTGTAGGCGATCTGGCCGCGCACCAGCAGCGCCGAGATGCCGGCCGCAATCTGCATCATCGCCAAGGTCATGATGAAGGAGGGGATGCCGATCACGGTCAGCCCCAGCGCGTTGACGAGGCCGAGCAGGGCGCAAAGCAGGATGGCCAGCACGATCGCGACAGCGCCGGGCAGGGGCACATTGGCGATGTTGACGTAGGACTCTTGCAGGGTGAAGTAGGCGACCGCGATGCCGGTGACGTTGGCGATGCTGGCGATCGAGAGGTCGATCTCCGCGCAGAGGATCACGAAGGTGAGGCCGACGGCGATGATGCCGGTGACCGACACCTGGGTCAGGATGTTGCCGAGATTGTCCAGCGTGGCGAAGGAGGGGCTGGCAAGAGCGAAGAAGGCGGACAGGAAGATCAGTGTCAGGAACGGCGCGATGTTGCGCATCTGCGAGCGCAGGAAGGGCGCAACGCCACGCGGCCGCCGACCCGCCGCCAAAGCCGTCTCACTGCTCGCCATGGTGCTTCTCCGTCACGCCGCTTCCAGCAGGCGGTCCTTGCTGACCGGCTCGTTCGAAAATTCCCGCACCACCGCGCCGCGCTTGAGCACGAGGATGCGGTCGGCCAGCGAC
>NZ_JBFULT010001053.1:0-1185 GCF_054049755.1 Bradyrhizobium sp. P5_C11_2 | reverse complement strand
CCTTTGGCCCGCACTTCTAAATCGCGGGCTTCGATGTGCCGGCCGGCCGCAAGGTCCGGCCGCCTGCATGATGGTCCCGGGCGCATAGCTCAGCGGGAGAGCGTTCCCTTCACACGGGAGAGGTCCAAGGTTCGATCCCTTGTGCGCCCACCATTCATCCTCCTGAACCTGACCGGTTGCGGACGATCGTCGACGCCTCTGGCGGCTGTCGGGACCGCCTCATCAAAAAAATCGACAAACAACCCCATGCACAGTAGCCGACGTCAGTCGGATCAATGAGTTACGCCTTTTCCGAATTCCGCTTGCTCCGTCGGGCAAAACAGGGGCAGGATGGCAGCATCGGGGGAGAGGCTCAGAGCCCTATGCTCCCACCATTTAGGTGGCGCGGAAACGGCTTGTCCAGGAATCAAGAAGCGCTTCCGCCATTGGACGTACGGCGCCCTCCATAGCCAGGGGTCAGCATGGCTGAGTGCGGAGACGCAGCGGGCGCATCCGCGAAGACGCTCCGGCCCGATCCAGCCCGAGCGTCGTTGAGGTTGCCATTGTCGCCGTACGGACATTCCGTCGTCGCCAGCGTTACCCCGACGGGAATGGCCGAGCGGCTTTGGTGTACTTGATTGCGCCAATGCCGAAGCCTTCCTGGCTGCGGCTTTGAACGAATTCCCTGTGCTCGTAGAATGGCGACAACTCGCGCCACAGCTGCGGCACGCCGCCCGCCCAGGCGCTGGTGCTGCCGCTGGATTCGATGATGTCGTGAAACAGGATGACACCGCCCTCCCGGACGAAATGCCGGTAGCAGAGAAAGTCCTGCTTGACGCCCTCGTAGCGATGATCCCCGTCGATGAACAACGCGTCGATCATTCTGCCGTCGAGGAATTTCGCGACCCGCCGGACCGTATCGTCCGCGTAGGACGGCATGTCGAAGAACGTCCATCGCTGCTGCGGCGTCGCCAGCAGCTTCAGCATTTCCTTGTTCTTCACATGCAGGTCGATGCAGACCATGGCCTCCATCGTCGGCAGAAATCGCCCAAACAGAAGCGACGTTCCGCCGTTCAGCGTTCCGATTTCAACCACGAGCTTCGGAGCGGACGCAGCGATGTAGTCAAGGGCGGACGAGATTTCCGACTCGATTTGACAGGAGCCGGTGCCCATATGTTGTCTGGTGAAGTCAATGACGTCCTGCAC
>NZ_JBFULT010001052.1:0-1190 GCF_054049755.1 Bradyrhizobium sp. P5_C11_2 | reverse complement strand
TCTTAAAGCTTACGGTTGTGTTTTAACCCTTAGCGGCTGGGATTCGATGCAGTACACCAATTCCGAAATGAAGCTCGATCAACTGATCGGCTGGGTTGGGCCATCTCGAGATACATGTGCACGAGGATTGCAGCATCGAGCGAGGAAGCAGGTAGGCGAGGGTCGTCCACGACACTCGGACGGACTGCCCTAGAGGCCAAGTCAGAGTTGAAGCCCATAAACGACTCCGAGCCAATGGCAACAGCTCTAACGTCCTAGTACTCGCCGGACGCAAAGCATTCTGATTTCGTTAGTTTGGTGTAGTTGCTCAGCACTCGGGGGATCAATGGATCCTAGAGTCTCGGTACTAAACTTCGTTTCCAATTCTGAAGCCATGCAGATGCAAATCTGCAAGCAAGCGTTCGTCGAAAAGCTGCCTTGCTGCCCGCAGCCGTTTCGGCACGCTGAGAGAAACTGCGGTCGCCATTCTGCAGCCGTGGCGACTGTTATAAAATTGATGGCAGCTATCGTCAGAGCTGGGAGAAACGCGGACATTACTTCGCTTCCCTTTTTTAGTTTGCTGATGGGCCGCTCTAATTCGACTCCATCTTTTTCAATATCTAGCTACTTGCGTAGTTGTCCCCTGAAGCGGAACCACAAATGACCGATCAGTGATAGGACTATGGCGGCCACAATTATCGGAAGCCAAATCGACGTGGTTATGATGAACAAGGAAACGATGACCACACGTCCAAAGACCGATTCGCTGACCGGATTCTTAAGGCGAGCGAAATAGGCGTAGATAATAAAAATGGTGGCCGGCACCATCCACGCGGCGACAAGCACCAGTAACAGGTCAACAAGTTGGCTGGCATAATGGTGCATGAGCGCACCTCCTGACAGCGTCGGCGCGAGTTGCTATCACCGCTGCGAGAGAGGCGGTGATTGTCGACGATAATTGGTCTTTGTTCGCGTTGATGGGCATCTGCACGCTCGGCATCAAACTCATGCGAACCCGCAGCCTTCGAAGCTAGGGCCYCTCAACGCGCACTCGTTGAGATGGCTCGGGCAAGGGCTCGTCCAATGCAATCATAACCATCGGCGGTGTTGTGCAATCCGTCCCACGTTACAAGCGCGCTTTGCGCAACTCCGGCACCGACCGAGTTTCGCATCAGCGCAAAACGAGAGAACAGCCCGACCCGTTCCTGTTT
>NZ_JBFULT010001051.1:0-1207 GCF_054049755.1 Bradyrhizobium sp. P5_C11_2 | reverse complement strand
GCGCCGTACTAGCGGTTGATCTACTTGATCGCGCCTTGAAGCTGGACCCTGCGCTCGGTCGGAAAAAGATTCCCGTCACATTCTTGAGCGTTGGATCATCCATACTCAAGATCGGCCTGCACCCGAAGGCAGTACGCTTTCGCAGGACGGTGGAACGCGTCGCCAATTCCCGCGCGATCTTCTGGGGCGACTATCAGGCCCTCACCGACGTGTTGAATTTTTACAAATGCCGGCCAATGGCCGAAATGGGCTTGTCGACAGAAAACGAGGCGACCGTCAGGGTCGTGAAGATTAGTCGAATGCTTAACGACGACATGTATCAACGCATCCGCTTCAATTTCTTCCGCGTGCACTGCCAGTTCGTCAGTGGAAATGACAGGCGAACATCGTACGACTACTTCATGCTCACATGCGGACCTATTTCAGCCAAATCCCAGACGCTCGCCCCGGATGGCGCCGTGTCGATGATCGCTGACGACGGAGGCCTTGTTGCGGGCGCGCCGGTGTCGGAAAGCGAACTGCTGGGAAGTCCGGGCGCGGCAGCCTGATTTAAATGACGCCCACCATTTCAAAAGTCATCTTCGTTGCGTTGGTGATCGGCTGGTACCTCATACGCTATAAGTACGCGCGGCGTTCCCGCCGTGCGAGGGTTGTGCGGAGCGCTCGCGGCCCCCTGGAAACGGCGCTCCTGCTCATATCTCTTTCGGGGCTTGGACTTGTGCCGCTCGTCTACGTAGCGACAGGAATACCTCATTCCGCAGCTCACGGCTTTTATCCCTGGTTGGCTTGGCTGGGGTCTTTCTTTGCGATTGCGGCTTTGGGCGTGTTTCACCTGACGCATCGTGCACTGGGCCGGAACTGGTCGATAAGTCTCGACGTGCGGGAGAACCATGAGCTCGTGACGGAAGGGATTTACCGGAGAGTTCGGCACCCGATGTATTCGGCATTTTGGCTGTGGGCTATCGCCCAGGCATTGCTGCTGCCGAATTGGATTGCCGGTTTCGCGGGCCTGGCCGGCTTCGGGGTCCTGTTCTTTGGCCGCGTCGCACGGGAAGAGCGAATGATGTTGCAGACGTTTGGCGACAGCTATCGCGAGTATATGGCGCGGACCGGCCGGGTCTTCCCATGGATCCTCTGAGGTAGGTCCCGGCACGTCTTAAACCTGTGGTATCTACCAGACTGATCTGGAACCCGACGCCTCAGTTTG
>NZ_JBFULT010001050.1:0-1211 GCF_054049755.1 Bradyrhizobium sp. P5_C11_2 | reverse complement strand
GGCTCTGGCTGCCGCTGGTGACGCCGTTTCGCGACGGCCGTCTCGATGAGACGTCGCTGCGGCGGCTGGCGCGGCACTACACGGCGCAGGCCGTCGACGGCTTCATCCTGGGGGCGACCTCCGGTGAAGGCATGACGCTGAGGGACGCCGAGCTGGAACGCCTGGTCGCCATCGTGCGCGACGAGATGGCGGCCGGCCGCCGCACGGTGCCGATCTGCCTCGGACTGTCCGGCGCCGACACCTCGCGGCTGCAGGACCGTCTCGACGAGACCGCGGACTGGCCGATCGACGGTTACCTGATCGCGAGCCCCTATTATGTGCGGCCGTCGCAGCGCGGACTGCTGGCGCATTTCGAGGCGCTCGCCGAGCACGCCGCCTGGCCGCTTGCGCTCTACAACATTCCCTATCGCACCGCGGTGACCATCACCAACCAGACGCTGCTGCGGCTCGCCGAGCATCCAAACATCGTCGGGCTGAAGGATTGCGGCGCGAGCCGCGAGCAATCCGTCGCGCTGCTGCGCGACCGGCCGCAGGGCTTTCGCGTGCTCACCGGCGAGGACGCCAGCTATCACGAGGCGCTCTGTGACGGCGCCGACGGCGGCATCGTGCTGTCCGCACATGTCGAGACCGCGACGTTCGCCGCCGTCCACACCGAGCTGAAGCGCGGCAATCCCGATGCGGCGCTGGCGCGCTGGCGGGAGGTCGCGGAGCTGACGCGGCTGCTGTTCGCGGAGCCGAGCCCCGCGCCTGCAAAGTACTGGCTGTGGCGAAGCGGCCTGATCGACAGCCCCGAAGTGCGGCTGCCGATGGTGGAAGTGAGCAGCGAACTCGCCGCCACGCTCGATCGCGAGATCGAACGGCGCATGCAAATAGCGGCGTAGCCAATGTCCCCGCCATCCCGCGCAGCTTGCGACGCCTCGAACGAGGCTGTTGGCGTTCACGCCGGCAGTCCTGGAATCCGCCGGTGGTCCCGAGCGCTCAAGGCCACATGGCAACGCCTGTCACGCACCGATCGCTACACATGGGTCGACAAATATCCGGCTTCCGATTGGTTGCGCCGCGACATCGGCCTGACGGAGGACGTGATGACATCGGCGTGGGACCGGATTGAGGAAATCAAACGCAAGCACAGCGGATGGTTTTAGGTGCTGTCTTCGCCTCTCCCCGCTTGCGGGGAGAGGCCGGAATTTGCGCGATGCGCAAATTCCGGG
>NZ_JBFULT010001049.1:0-1213 GCF_054049755.1 Bradyrhizobium sp. P5_C11_2 | reverse complement strand
CAGTCGTTCTGATCGCCCATGCGATTGACGCGATGCGTTCCTGATACTGCCTGTGCCTCGGTTTCGTCGGTAGCTAGGTAAGCGACGAAAATGTTCCGAGGCGGGCGCGTGTCAACTGGAGGAACCTGGCCTGCAGGCCAAGGTTGTCACAGCAGGAGGAATACGATCATGCTTGCGTTCTATCTGCCGTTTATCATTTTCGGAGCGATGCTCGAAGCGATTTTGAATCAGAATGTGTCTGCATCCATCGAGCAGCCAAGCGTCGATTAGACTCCGATGATCAGACGTTGGACTGGCGAACCAACGTCTACTCAGGCATTCGAATATTTCTTCAGCTCGAACCGCGCGATCTGGTTCCTGTGAACCTCGTCCGGGCCGTCGGCGAGACGCAGCAGACGTGCGGTGGCATAGGCCTGCGTCAAACCAAAATCGTTCGACGTGCCGCCGCCGCCATGGGCCTGGATCGCCCAGTCGATGACCTGGCAGGCCATGTTGGGCACCGCGACCTTGATCATCGCGATTTCGCTCTTGGCGACCTTGTTGCCGACCGTGTCCATCGCGTACGCCGCGTTCAGCGTCAGCAGCCGGGCCTGCTCGATCATGATGCGGGCCTCCGCGATGCGCTCCTGCGTCACCGTCTGCTCCGAGACCGGCTTGCCGAAGGCGACGCGACTGCGCACGCGGCGGCACATCTTCTCCAGCGTGCGTTCGGACAGGCCGATCAGCCGCATGCAATGGTGGATGCGGCCGGGGCCGAGGCGGCCCTGCGCGATCTCGAAACCGCGGCCTTCGCCGAGCAGCATGTTCTCCTTCGGCACGCGCACATTGGTGAAGACCACCTCCGAGGCGCGGTCGGGCACGCCGTAGAAGCCGAACACGGGCAGGGGACGCTTCACCTCGATGCCGGGCGTGTCCATCGGCACCAGGATCATGGATTGCTGCTTGTGGCGGTCCGTATTGTCCGGATCGGTTTTGCCCATGAAGATGCAGATCCTGCAGCGCGGATCGGTCGCGTTCGTCGTGTACCATTTGCGGCCGTTGATGACGTAATGGTCGCCGTCGCGCACGATCGAGCTTTCGATGTTGGTCGCGTCCGACGAGGCGACCGCGGGCTCGGTCATGGCGAAACAGGAGCGGATTTCGCCGGCGAGCAGCGGCTTCAGCCAGCGCTCCTTGTCTTTTGCCGAGCCGTAGCGCTCCAGCACCTCCATGT
>NZ_JBFULT010001048.1:0-1226 GCF_054049755.1 Bradyrhizobium sp. P5_C11_2 | reverse complement strand
GATCGGGTCGACACCGGCACGAAATTCAACCGCCTCGGCCTCGATTCGGCGATGCTCGTCTACCTCATGATGGAACTCGAGGAGAAGCTCGACCTCGAACTGTCGACGGACGATTTCTACGACCACCCTACCGTTGAGACGCTGTCGCGATTTCTCGCCGACAAGCGCGCGCTCCGCACCGCCGCCTGAGGGCGGCTGAAGCCGGCGCAGCCCAGATGGACACTTTCCGCTCGCTCGTGGCACTTCTGGCCCGGCGCGCGGCGGACCAGGGCGACGATCGCGCCTATGTCTTCGTCTCCGATCGCGGGACGGAGGAAGCCACCCTCACCTTCCGCCAGCTGCATGACGCAGCAACCGCGCTCGCAGCGCGCCTGGCCGCGACCGCGCAATCCGGCGACCGCGCGATCCTGGTGTTTCCCCCCGGCATCGAGTTCATGGTGGCGTTCTTCGGCTGCCTGATGGCTGATATCATCGCGGTGCCGATGATGATGCCGCGGCGAAACAGCGCCCGCGACGCCAGCGCCGCGATCCTCGCCAATTGCGCGCCTTCGGTGGCGCTGACCGCCTCGGCCTTCGCTTTGCGCGGCGATTTGCAGGCGCGCTTCCAGCAGGAAAGCATCCGCTGGATCGAGGTCGATCTCGCCGCGGGCTCCGGTGCGACGGTYGACCTGCCCGAGCCGGCGCCGGAGGACATCGCCTTCCTGCAATACACCTCCGGCTCCACGTCCGAGCCCAAGGGCGTGATGGTGAGCCATGCCAATCTGCTCGCCAATCTCGAGATGATCCGGCTCGCGCTCGGCAACACCAGGCAATCGACCTACGTTAACTGGGTGCCGCTCTATCACGACATGGGGCTGATCCTGAGCGCGCTGCAGGCGCTCTATGTCGGGGCGACGTGCGTGCTGATGGCGCCGAACGCGTTCATGCAGCGGCCGCTCGGCTGGCTGCGCGCGATCTCGCATTATCGCGCGGAAGTCGCGTGCAGCCCGAATTTCGGCTTCGACCTCTGCGTCGGCCGCTATCGCGCCGACCAGATGGAGGGCATCGATCTGTCCTCGCTCAGGATCGCGCTCAATGGCGCCGAGCCGGTGCATGCGGACACCATTGCGCGGTTCATCGAGACCTTTGCGCCGCACGGGTTCGATCCGCACGCGATGTACCCCGCCTATGGCATGGCGGAAGCGACGCTGCTGATCGCCGGCGGAAGGCGCGGCGATGGTCACGTC
>NZ_JBFULT010001047.1:0-1228 GCF_054049755.1 Bradyrhizobium sp. P5_C11_2 | reverse complement strand
GGCTATGGCGCCGGGTGAGGGCTCTCTCCTCTTGGGGGTTCTCGATTGTGGAGATACCCTCTCCCCGACCCTCCCCCGCAAGCGGGGGAGGGAGTGCACCTACGATGCCGCTCAGGCTTCACCGGACAATCTGCATGGACAAAGACGATCCCGTCCTCGTTCGCTTCCGGCAGATGTCGCGGCCGATGCGCGTGCTCTACGCGCGGCCGCGGACGTTCATTTCGCTCGGTTTCGGCATCCTGGTCTGCCTGCTGCTGCCCAGCTCGTTGCGGCTGGCGACGCGGCTCGTGCTCGGCTGGGATGCGTTGATCGCGGTTTATCTCGTGCTGGTCTACAGCATGATGCTGAACAACGATCGCCAGCACATCCGCCGCAGCGCCGCGATGCAGGACGATGGCCGCTTCGTGATCCTGCTGGTGACGGCAATCGGCGCGTTTGCAAGCATCGCGGCAATCGTCGCCGAGCTCGGCGTTCATCGCGGCGCGGTGGAGCTGACGATCGCGATCACCACCATCGCGCTGTCCTGGGCGGCCGTGCACACCACCTTCGCGCTGCATTACGCCCATGACTATTACCGGCATCCGCCGGGCGGCTTGCAGTTCCCGAGCGGCGACAAGGACGACCACGCCGACTATTGGGACTTCGTCTATTTTTCCTTCGTCATCGGCATGACCGCGCAGGTGTCCGACGTCGGCATCACCGACAAGACCATCCGCCGCACCGCGACCGCGCACGGCATTATCTCGTTCATCTACAATACGGCGTTGCTGGCGCTGACGGTGAACATCGCGGCGAGTGCGATTGCGACGTAGATGTCGTCCCGGCGAAGRCCGGGACCCATACCGCGTGATCTATCCTAGATGGCTCGGTGATAGTACCGCGCTACGATAGATAACAGCTAGTCTTCGCCAAATTGCTCCCTGGGGTTATGGGTCCCGGCCTTCGCCGGGACGACATTGGGGAGGCTTTTTCGCCTTCAATTACACACCTCTGCATTGGCGTCGTTGCCGGGGCCGCCGCCGCCGCGATATTCGAGATGGCAACCGCGGCTGACCGGACGGCAGCCGCCGTTATTGCAGAAGACCTGCCCGCCGCCCGCGGCACGGCCGGCGCGAGCCGCAACACCAGCCGCGGCGCCGATTCCGCCCATGCCGCCATAACCGCCGGCGGCGCCGACCTGCCGACGCTGCCGCGCCGGCCGGTCTTCGCTGTCGTCGCGCCGCGAGGT
>NZ_JBFULT010001046.1:0-1233 GCF_054049755.1 Bradyrhizobium sp. P5_C11_2 | reverse complement strand
CGATTGGGAGAACGGCAGCATCGTCAACATCAGGGATTTTCTCTTCGCGCATTATGCGATCGAAGGCGCGGAATTGTTGATGCTGGGCTGACGAGGCCGGGCCGGCGATCGAAAGATCAACCGATCTGCTTCTCGCCGTGCCGCTCCGACAGCGTGAAGATCTCGACGCCGGTGGCGGTGACGCCGACGGAGTGCTCGAACTGCGCCGACAGCGATTGGGCGTGCCAACCGGTTCAGGGCTCGCTCTCCCCTCGCAAAAGGGTTGTGTTAGGCTGTATTTGCACCTAAAGATAAGGTTTGCGATCAAGGGGGAGGACATGTCGGAGCTTTATTGCCTCGTGACATTCTTTTGCATGTGTTTCGCATTGATAGGGTGCGTCTATCTCGGGCGCACAGCCGTCTTCGTCTTTACCGTAGGATGTATTCTGGTCTCGAATGTCACGGTGACCAAACAGGTCGAGTTTCTGGGCCTAACGACGTCGCTCGGCGTTTTCATTTTCTCGGTCACCTATCTGGCAAACGATATTCTGACCGAGTACTGGGGCCGACGTGAAGCATTGAAATTGGTGGCCGCGAATCTGGCGGCACAGGTTGCGTTCATGGCCTATGCGACTGTCTCGATCTGGACCCCCGCGGCCCAGACCGACGAGGCATCGCCGGCAATTGTTGCCCTCTTCACGGTTACGCCGCGAATTACCGCAGCCGCGATCATCGCAGCAGTCGGCGGGCTCGTTTGCGTATCGATTTTTTCCTATCTCAAGGCGAAATACAGAAAGGGCTGGTTCGCTCTCGCAGTACGAAATGGCGTGAGCACCATCATAGGAAATTGGGTGAATACCGTCGTGTTTTTCCTGATCGCGTTTTACGGGATCATGCCGGACGCAGTGCTGCTCCAAATCATACTCTCGGCGATCATCGCAAAGTTCACGGTTGGGATACTGGACACGCCGTTCATGTTCCTGGCTCGTTGGGCCAAGGATCAGAACCCGGCGAACAAGACTTTTGAAGCTGACTGGTTGTCTCGATAGCCAGACGGAAACGCTCGATCTGCGTCCGTCGGAGGTGTCGAAATCGCGGACTCTTTTTGGAGGACGGCAATGCCGAAAGATTTTTTCGCGGTCTTCTCGGGCGGCGGTATCAAGGGCGCGGCGCTGCTTGGCGCGGTTGAAGAGGCGAAATCGCAGGGACTCAATTTCGTCGGGTGGGGTGGCACGTCTGCCGGATCCATCGTGG
>NZ_JBFULT010001045.1:0-1235 GCF_054049755.1 Bradyrhizobium sp. P5_C11_2 | reverse complement strand
TTCTTGGACGATTCCGCAGCGGCTACCCAGCTAAATCGAAGGGCGATCAGTAGAAGGTGTGCAGCAGACGGAAAGGCGTCAATAGGCATTCCAATACACCTTTCTTGAAAGAAAGGTCATGACTATGATTTTGAGATCGAGAAGGAGCGACCAGTTGTCGATATAGTATAGATCGTGCTCCACACGCCGCTGCATCTTCTCGAGGGTATCGGTGTCGCCGCGGTGACCGTTGACCTGAGCCCAACCGGTAATGCCTGGCTTGACGTTGTGGCGACGGGAAAACGACGAAATAAGCTCAGCGAACACCTCGTTTTGCGAGGTCGCGTGTGGACGGGGCCCGACGAGCGACATGTCGCCGGCCAGGACATTGAACAACTGCGGAAGCTCATCGATATTAGTACGGCGCAAGAAGTGTCCCAGACGAGTCACTCGTGGATCGTGCCTGACGACAGGTTTGAAGTTGTCGCCATCCTCCATCACTGTCATCGTTCGGAATTTCAGGACGCGAATGCGCTCGTTATTGTAGCCGTGCCGTGTCTGGCGGAATAGCACCGGCCCGCGAGAGTCTAGCTTGATTGCGAGCGGAACGATGACGAAAAGGGGGCTAGCCACAATAAGGCCAGCGATTGCAGCGGCAATGTCGAATGCTCGCTTGATTGCTCGGTTGAAAGGAGTGAGGGGGCATTGGAAGATCCGCATTGTCACGATGTTGCCGAACTGCGTGATCCGCGACACCGCCATGAGATCAATAGATCCAACAGGGACGACGTGAACGTCAACTGGCAGGTCCGATAGGGCGCTGGCAAGCGCGAGAGCAGTCGGAACATCGGGCTCCGAGGTCAAAATGACAATGTCATCTGCGCGGAGGGGCCGGCAATTTGCGACTAGTTGGCGGGTATCAGGTAGCACTTCGACCGCGCCGGGACGGGCCACGACTGAGGTGTCGGTGCGAGCCGTCGGAAAGTCGAACGAACGGATGGTTCGGATTCCGGTGGCGACTGCTCGAGCGGAAAATTGGGAGCAATGACTCGGCCCCCCTATGAGTATGATGCGCCTGGCGTCGATCAACCCTGATGCAATGGCAGGCTGAAGTAGTGAGAACCATATTGCCCGTGTGCAAAGCACCGTAAAGAGGACACTCACTGACTGTGCGATAATAGTCGCGCGCGAGTAGCCTTCTGAGATTTTCAGAAGGAATATCGTCGAGATGAAGAAGGAGAATACGAAGAAGACGC
>NZ_JBFULT010001044.1:0-1242 GCF_054049755.1 Bradyrhizobium sp. P5_C11_2 | reverse complement strand
ATTCCAATCTGCGCATGGTCGTGCTCGACGAGATCAACATCGCGCTGCGCTACGACTATCTCGACATCACTGAGGTCGTCGACTTCCTGACAACGCACAAGCCGCCGATGACGCATGTCGTCCTCACCGGGCGCAATGCCAAGGACGAGCTGATCGAGATCGCCGACCTCGTCACCGAGATGACGCTGGTCAAGCACCCCTTCCGCTCCGGCATCAAGGCGCAAGCCGGCGTCGAGTTCTGATTGGGCTCAGCGATGGCGCGCGCATTGATGATCCAGGGGGCCGGCTCGGACGTGGGCAAGTCGCTCATCGTCGCCGGTCTCGCACGCGCCTTTGTGCGTCGCGGCTTGCGCGTGATGCCTTTCAAGCCGCAGAACATGTCGAACAATGCGGCGGTCACCATTGATGGCGGCGAGATCGGCCGCGCGCAGGCGCTTCAGGCGCTCGCCGCGGGCGTCGAGCCGCACACCGACATGAACCCGGTGCTGCTGAAGCCCGAAACGGATGTCGGTGCGCAGGTCATCGTCCAGGGAAAGCGCATCGCGACCGCGCGGGCGCGTGAGTATGCGGCGATGAAGCCTTCGCTGATGGGCGCCGTGCTGGAGAGCTTTGAGCGGCTGAAGGCGCGCGCCGATCTCGTGCTGGTCGAAGGCGCCGGCAGTCCGGCCGAGGTCAATTTGCGCAAGGCCGACATCGCCAATATGGGTTTTGCGCGCAAGGCTGACGTGCCTGTGGTGCTCGTCGGAGACATCGATCGTGGCGGCGTCATCGCCCAGCTCGTCGGGATCAAGACGGTGATCGATCCGGATGACGCCGCGATGATCCAGGGCTTTGTCATCAACAAGTTCCGCGGCGATCCCACCCTGTTCGATGACGGCTACCGGTTGATCGAACAGAAAACATCCTGGCGCGGCTTTGGCGTGCTGCCGTGGTTTGCGCACGCCGGCGAGCTGCCGGCCGAGGATGCGCTGGGCCTCAGCGACGCGCGAAAACCCGGCCAATGCAAGATCGCCTGTCTCGCGCTGTCGCGGATCGCCAATTTCGATGATCTCGATCCGCTGAAGCTCGAACCGGGCGTCGACCTGGTGATGGTGCGTCCGGGTGAAGCCATCCCCGGCGATGTCCGTCTCGTCATCATCCCCGGCTCGAAATCGACGCGCGGCGACCTTGCTTTCCTGCGCGCGCAAGGCTGGGACATCGATCTCGTGGCGCATCACCGCCGGGGCGGCCATGTGCTCGGCC
>NZ_JBFULT010001043.1:0-1242 GCF_054049755.1 Bradyrhizobium sp. P5_C11_2 | reverse complement strand
CCGGAGCTGCTCGCGCCATTGGCGGCCGGCAGGCCATAGGTCGGGACCTGACCGATGCGCGAGGTCGCCGGAGCCTGTTGGCTCCTGCGCGGATCGGCGTTGGGATCGGGCGGCGCCGGGATCGCATCCGACGGCGCCTGCGGCACGCCGGCCGTGCGGCGCGTCGGCAGCGTGTCGGGCGAGGCGAAACCGCCGCGGCTCGGATTGAACAGGTCGGGCGTGAGGCTCTGGGCCGTCGCCGGTGCGCTTTCCAGCGCGGTCAGCAGCAGGCATGGCAAAGCGGCGCGAAAGGCGTACGCGCGACGGCTCCGGCCCCTACCTGGAGGCGACCCCACGATGGAATAACTCCAACGAAATCAGACACTTCTTTGACGACCCTCCGCGAACAGCGGGAACCATCGTTAATGGAGTTAAAACAATTATGGTTAATGACCCGTTGCGTGCATTGGCGGTCGCGTCGCCTCGCGGGCCCGGGCGTGCTAAGCAGGCGCCAACCGGGCAATCGCCCACCCTCCTGGATCAAAGCATGCCGAGCTCGAAACCGCTGATGACCCCATCATCCGGCCCCACCCCTACAAGCGTCGAATCCGCGCTCCGCACGCTGGAGACGGAGAGCGGCGGCATCAACGCGCTCGCAGCCGCGCTGCGCGGCCCGCTGGGCGAGACCTTTGCCAGGGCGGTCGACCTGATCCGCAACGCAAAAGGCCGCGTCATCGTCACCGGGCTCGGCAAGTCCGGCCACATGGCGCGCAAGATCGCGGCGACCTTGGCCTCGACCGGCACGCCGGCCTTCTTCGTTCACACCGCCGAAGCCGCCCATGGCGACCTCGGCATGATCACCGCGGACGACGTCATCATGGCGTTGTCCTGGTCCGGCGAGCAGCCGGAGATGAAGACCCTCGTGAACTATTCGGCGCGGTTCGCGATTCCGATGATCGCAGTGACGTCGAACGCGGCATCCTCGCTCGGACAGGCCGCCGACATCGTGATCGAGCTGCCGAAGGCGCGCGAGGCCTGCCCGCACAATCTGGCGCCCACCACCTCGACGATGATGCAGGTCGCGATCGGCGACGCGATTGCGATCGCTTTGCTCGAAGGCCGCGGCTTCACCGCGCTGGAGTTCGCGCATTTCCATCCCGGCGGAAAGCTCGGTGCGATGCTGAAATTCGTCCGCGACTACATGCGCACCGGCGCGGAGATCCCGGTGAAGCCGGCCGGCACCAAGATGTCGGACGCCGTGTT
>NZ_JBFULT010001042.1:0-1248 GCF_054049755.1 Bradyrhizobium sp. P5_C11_2 | reverse complement strand
TGATGGCGCACCGCGAGCCGCTCGACCTTGGCGAATTCGCCGAAGAAGCGTACCCGCAGGCAGCCCGCAGKCTCGTTGCCGACGAAGCCGATGAAGTGCGCGGCCACCATGTCGTTGCCGTCGAACTCCTCCTCGAACGGACAGTCCTGCTCGGCGAGATAGACCGCGGCGCGGATCGCGGTGATGAGCATGAGATCGTTGGGATCACGCGCGAGCCTGATGGTGATGGCGCGGGAGTCCGGCTTGGCGAGAGGAATCCTAGTGCCGTGCATCTGCAAAACTCCTTGCTTGGATGATCGAGCCGGGCATGCGCATCGGCCGCCGGTTCCATGGCCGCTCGTAACACCAGAGGTCGGGTTGGAAGCTCGGGATGGGTTCGAAGCCGGTCGCCCTCATGATGTCGCGTCCGGCTGCGGTCGAAGGCTGCGCATAGCAATCAGCGGCGCGAAACCGCTCCTGGCGCAGATGGGCAGCCGCCTTGCCGAGTCCGGCGATGCCGCGTCCCGTCGCCGCGATCGCCCAGATGTAGACCGCGGCAACCTCCTCCCTGGCGGTAGCGAGATAGCGCGTCTCGGGCGCGGTCAGGCAGATCTCGTCGAGCAGCAGCGCATCATGTCCGCGATCGCTCAGAAACAGGAAGGCCATGCCGCCGAGCAGATCGCCCGTCCGGCTGAAGGTCAGGATGCTCTGGGGATCGAAGGTGAAATATCTTGCAAGCTCCGCCGTCTCGAGCCGCACGCCCGGCACCAGGCGGCGCGCCATGTCGGAAAGCGCGGCAATTTCGGAAATCTTTGCGCAACGGACGTCGATGTCCGGGCTGAGCGGCAGCGCGTCGAAATCATGCCTTGCGGCAAACCGGCCCCTTTCCATACCCATGTCGCCCCTCTATCGTTCGGCGCTTCGTGCCCCGCTTTGATGATGAGCCTAGCGTCTGGGGATCAAGAGTATGCAGCAACTATTGCACCGGGGYGCTGCGATGACGCAGCACCGTGAAGAAGCCCTGGACGCATCCTGGGACGATTTGAAGCTGTTTTTAGCTTGCGCAAAATATAAAAGTTTCCGCAACGCCGCCGAGGAGCTCGGGCTCACCAGCACGACTCTGATGCGCCGGGTCGACCGGCTCGAAGAGAGCATCGGCTGCAAGCTGTTCCTGCGCGACCAGAGCGGGCTCACGCTCAGCGACGAAGGCATCGCGATGATTGCCGACGTCTCGCACATGGAGCGTCACGCCTTCAACGTATTCCGGCG
>NZ_JBFULT010001041.1:0-1252 GCF_054049755.1 Bradyrhizobium sp. P5_C11_2 | reverse complement strand
CTCTCAGCCCTGGACCAGCGAGCAAGAAATCGGGCGCGGCGGGGCACTCCCGCCGCGTCTTTTTCGTTGGCGCCGTGTTCGCTGGCCTCGCGCCCCACTCAGGCGGATGGCTCGCCCGCGAGCATCTCGCGCATCTTCTGTGACAGTTCCGACTTCCGGTACGGCTTCCTGAGCAGCGCCACGCCGGGATCGAGATGTCCCTCGTGGACGATGGTGTTGTCGGTATAGCCGGAGGTGTAGAGCACCCTCACCCCCGGGCGGCGGAGCCGGACCGCCTCGGCCAATTCCTGCCCGTTCATGCCGCCGGGCATGATGATGTCGGTGAACAGCAGATCGAATTTGGCGCCCTGGTCCACCAGCGCGAGCGCGGTTGCGCCGTCACCGGCGACGAGCGTGCGATAGCCRAGGCTGCCGAGCTGGGCAATGACATAGCCTTGCACCAGCGGATCGTCCTCGACCACGAGAATCGTCTCGTGCCCGCGTGCCGCCTCAGCCGCCTGCACCGGTCCTTCCCTGGCCGGGGCGTCATCCGCCGATCGCGGCAGAAACAGCCGCACCACGGTGCCGCGGCCCTCCTCGGTCTCGATCGCAACGGTGCCGCCGCTCTGCTTGGCGAAGCCGTAGACCATGCTGAGGCCAAGCCCGGTGCCGCGGCCGACCCCCTTGGTGGTGAAGAACGGCTCGAACACGCGGTCGCGGATGTCGGCCGGGATGCCGTGGCCGGTGTCGGCCACCGCGACCATGACGAAGGCGCCGGAGCGGACGTCGCCGTCGCCATTGCCTTCGAGCTCCCGGTTGGCGGTCTCGAGCGTCAGCCTGCCGCCGCCCGGCATCGCATCGCGCGCATTGACGGCGAGATTGACGATCGCCGACGAGAGCTGGGACGGATCGGCCATCGCCGGCCAGGCGTCGTCCGCGAGGCGGGTCACGATCTCGACGTGCTCGCCCAGGATCGGCTTCAACAGCTTCGCCGTCTCGACCACGAGACCGTTGACGTCGATCTCGCGCGGCTCCAGCGGCTGGCGACGCGCAAAGGTCAGGAGCTGCGAGGTGATCTCCGCGCCGCGCGCGGCCGCATCGTCGATGAGCTGGGCGATCGCGGCGAGATCGGGCTTGTCCGCAAGCCCCTCCTGGATGATCTCGATGGTACCGGTGATGACGGTGAGCACGTTGTTGAAGTCATGCGCGACGCCGCCGGTGAGCTGGCCGATCGCATCCATCTTCTGCGATTGGCGAAGCCGCTCCTCGGTCT
>NZ_JBFULT010001040.1:0-1256 GCF_054049755.1 Bradyrhizobium sp. P5_C11_2 | reverse complement strand
CATCAGATAGTGTGGCCGGTCGGTCGGCAGCGCCGGCGCGGTCTCGTCGATCATCGCCAGCATCACGGCCTGCGGCTCGCCGACGGCGAGGCCGCCGATCGCATAGCCGTGGAATCCGATCTCGACCAGGCCTCTGGCGCTGGCATGGCGAAGCTGCGGCACGTCGCCGCCCTGCACGATGCCGAACAGCATGTAGCCCGCAGGCGCGCTCTCGAACGCGCGCTTGCTGCGCTCCGCCCAGCGCAGCGACAGGCGCATCGCCCGCTCGATGTCGTCCCGCTCGGCCGGCAGCCGCACGCATTCGTCCATCTGCATGGCGATGTCGGAGCCGAGGAAACGCTGCACCTCGATCGACCGCTCCGGCGACAGCTCGACCTTGGCGCCGTCGATATGCGAGCGGAAGGTGACGGCATGCTCGCTGACCTTGCGCAGATCCGACAGCGACATCACCTGGAAGCCGCCGGAATCCGTGAGCATCGGCCCGTTCCAGCCGGTGAAAGTCTGCAAGCCGCCGAGCGCAGCGATCCGCTCGGCGCCCGGGCGCAGCATCAGATGATAGGTGTTGCCGAGCACGATGTCGGCGCCGGCGTCGCGCACCTCGCGCCAATGCATGCCCTTCATGGCCCCGGCGGTGCCGACCGGCATGAAGGCCGGCGTCCGCACCACGCCGTGCGGCGTGGTCAGGCGACCGGTCCGCGCGGCACCATCGGTGGCGAGCAGTTGGAAATGATTGGGAAGAGAACTGTCGGGACGACTCATGGCGGTGCTTATTGCGTGTCGGGAGAGACCGATCAACCGCCCAATTCGCGGCCGTCAGCCACCCAGACCGCCCCACGACCGACACAATTGAGCCATGTGAGGGCCCACGCACGACCGCTTGTTAAACAAAACGATACCGTATAGTTCTATCAGCGGGGTCAGGATGGGATGTCGGCGCCCGGCGAAAATGCCGGCGGCGGCGTGTAGCGTAGACGGTGACTGACGGCGAATGCCTTCCCCCTTGGCCCAGACTGAATCGATCCTCTCCCGCGGCCGGATGAGGAGGACAGGCCTTCGCCTGCTCGGATCGGCCGTCCTCGCGTGCAGCCTTGCGCTGGGCGCCTGCACGACGCTGCCGCGGACGCCCTACACCGCGGCCGATGCCAGTGTTTCGCGCGTGCTCGATATCGACGGCCTCCGGCGTTACGCCGACGATCCCGTCACGAAATTCAGCTTCGAGAAAGACACCAGCACCGCCACCCGAAGCTATCTGGCCC
>NZ_JBFULT010001039.1:0-1256 GCF_054049755.1 Bradyrhizobium sp. P5_C11_2 | reverse complement strand
CGAGCAGCAGGCGGCCGAAAAGCTCGTCGAGGCCGGCCGGATCCTCGCGCAGGAGCCGCAGGCGATGCAGCTGCGTTACTTCGCGGCTCTGCACGACATCGCCGGAGAACGGTCGTCGACCATCGTGTTTCCGCTGCCGACCGGCCTGCTCGATCATTTCCTGCCGCGGCGTGACAATTCGTAGCCGGGAGGTTCTGCGCTCTCAAATAAAAAAGGCGCCCCTCGCGGAGCGCCTTTTGCTTGTCGCATACAGTTCGAGCAGCTTAGCCCGAATAGTACATGTCGAACTCGATCGGGTGTGGGGTCATTTCGAAGCGCTCGACTTCGGTCATCTTCAGCTCGATGTAGCTGTCGATGAAGTCGTCGTCGAACACGCCGCCGGCCTTCAGGAAGGCGCGGTCCTTGTCGAGGTTTTCGAGCGCCTCGCGAAGCGAGCCGCACACCGTCGGGATCTGCTTCAGCTCTTCCTTCGGCAGATCGTAGAGGTCCTTGTCCATCGCCGGACCCGGATCGATCTTGTTCTTGATGCCGTCGAGGCCGGCCATCAGCATCGCGGCGAAGCCGAGATAGGGATTGGCGAGCGGATCGGGGAAGCGCACCTCGACACGCTTGGCCTTCGGCGAAGCGGTGTAGGGGATGCGGCAGGAGGCCGAGCGGTTGCGCGCGGAGTAGGCGAGCAGCACGGGGGCCTCATAGCCCGGGACCAGGCGCTTGTAGGAGTTGGTCGACGGGTTGGTGAAGGCGTTGATCGCCTTGGCGTGCTTGATGATGCCGCCGATGTAGTGGAGGCAGGTCTCCGACAGGTCGGCGTACTTGTTGCCGGCGAACACCGGCTTGCCGTCCTTCCAGATCGACTGGTGCACGTGCATGCCCGAGCCGTTGTCGCCATAGACCGGCTTCGGCATGAAGGTGGCGGTCTTGCCGTAGATGTGGGCGACCTGGTGGATGCAGTATTTGTAGATCTGCAGATGGTCGGCCATCAGCGTCAGCGTGTCGAACTTCATGCCGAGCTCGTGCTGGGCGGAGGCGACCTCGTGGTGATGCTTCTCGACCTTGACGCCCATCTTGGCCATGGCGCCGAGCATCTCCGAACGCATGTCCTGCACGGAATCCTGCGGCGGGACCGGGAAGTAGCCGCCCTTGGTGCGGACGCGGTGGCCGAGATTGCCGCCTTCATATTCGGTGTCGGAGTTGGTCGGCAGCTCCGAGGAGTCGAGCCTGAAGCCGGTGTTGTAGGGGCTGGAGGAGAAGCGCAC
>NZ_JBFULT010001038.1:0-1260 GCF_054049755.1 Bradyrhizobium sp. P5_C11_2 | reverse complement strand
AGAGCGTGCCGCCGTCGACCAGGATGGGATGGAACGCCGCGTTGCCGCCCATGGTGTGATTCCAGGGCATCCAGTCGAGCATGGTCGAGATCGGGCCTTGCGGATCGCGTGGCCGCACCTGCATCATCATCGCCGCATTGGCACACATCATCGCATGCGTGTTGATGACGGCCTTGGGCATGCCGGTCGAGCCGGAGGTGAACAGCAGCTTGCCGACCGTGTCGGGTGTGATCTTCGCGATCGATGCTTCGACGCCGTTTGTCACTGGCGTCGCCGCAAGCTCAGCGAAGCTGACGCTCTTGATGCCCTCGCAAGGGCGCACGACATGAACGACGGTGACGCCGGCGAGGTCGATCGCCCTAAGCGCCTTCTCGAACGTGGGCCCGTCCTGCACCATCACGACGGCCGGCTTGATCAGGTCGAACAGATATTTCAGCTTGACGTGATCGTGGCTCATCAGGGAGTAGGCCGGCGACACCGGCGCGGCCGGCAGCCGCGCCTGCATCGCCGCCTGCGTCATCAAGGCATGCTCGATCGAATTGCCGGAGAGGATTGCGACCGGGCGGCCATCAAGACCGAGATTGAGCAGGCCTTGCGTCAGCGCATCCACGGTGCGCTTGGCTTCGCCATAGGAGACTTTTCGCCACTCGCGGTTCGGACCACCGCGCTGCGCCAGCCAGATGCGCGCCGGCGCCTGCTTCGCCCATTTGGCGAGCGAGGCCGGGATGTGCTTCTCGTAAACTTGCAAGGGAATGCGTGACTTCAGCACGACCGTGCCGTCGTCGCGGCGCTCGACATCGATGTCGCGCGCCAGCCACTCGACCTTGCGAAAGGCGGGTTTCGTCATCGCCACCGCCGCACTCCCACTCATTTTGCGCCTCCCGGAATTTCTTGTCCTTTGCGGATCTTTGTGGTTCAGCGCCTGATATAGACAGGCTTTCGCTTCTCTAGGAAGGCCCTGATTCCTTCCGAAAATTCCTCGGAGCGGCTGCACAGGACCTGGTTGCGGTCCTCCATCGCGATCGCCGCTTCCAGCGATCCCGCGTCCACGCTGATGTTGAGACATTCCTTCGACAGGCGCAGGCCCACGGGCGAGGCCGTGATCATCGCATCGACATAAGGCTCGGCGGCTTCATCGAGCTTGTCTTCGTCGACGACCTCGGAAACGAGACCCACAGCCAGTGCGCGCTCGGCGCCGATGAAGCGTCCGGTGAGGATCAGCTCGGATGCCACGGAGACCCCGACAAGCCGCGGCAGGAA
>NZ_JBFULT010001037.1:0-1264 GCF_054049755.1 Bradyrhizobium sp. P5_C11_2 | reverse complement strand
GTTGCGGGGAGAGCGCAATCGGCATCCGTGCGATGCTGCGTTGCGCCCGCGATTTCGGATTGAAGGTCGGTTCGCGCACGACACATTGGAAACAACTCGCAGGCATCAGTCTGCCCGGAATCGCAGCGCTGCGTGATGGCGGCTTCCTGCTGCTCGGGAAGGTCGAGGAGGACGCCGCGCTTGTGCTGCATCCGACCGCGACGCATCCGAAGTTGATGCCGCGTGCGGAATTTGAAGAGATCTGGGACGGCCGCTTGATCCTGACCGGATCTCATGGCCTCGCAGATCTGGCGCAGCATGCCTTTGCCGGTCTGATTGCGCGCGGGCGTGATCTGGTTGCGCTCGCAGGCGATGCTCTGGCGTCTGCACGGTCCGCCGGTCATCGCGATATACCCGTCCAGGAGCCGGGTCCCGAGCCCGCGGAAGGCGATGAGTCGGGGCTCATTGCGATGGCGATATTGCTGCGTTGCCACGGCATTGCGGCCGACCCGGAGCAAATTCGCCATCGCATGGGAACCTCGCGGGTCGGTGTGACCGAAATCCTGCGCTGTACCAGGGAGTTCGGCCTCAAGGCCCGGGCCCAGCGGTCGAGCTGGAATAGGCTTGCCGTCACGCCGTTGCCGGCAATCGCCGCGCTGCGCGACGGCAGCTTCCTGATCCTGGGCAAGGTCATCGACGACAAGCTTCTTGTTCAGCGTCCATTGTCTTCCCGGCCCGAATCGATAACGCAGGCCGAGCTCGAGGCCATCTGGGACGGCGACATCATCCTGATGACCCGGCGTGCGGCCCTGACGGATCTCTCCAGGCGATTCGATATCGGCTGGTTTCTCGGTGCGGTCCACAAGTATCGCGGGCTTCTCGGCGAGGTGCTGATCGCGTCGTTCTTCCTTCAGGTCTTTGCCCTCGTCGCCCCGCTGTTCTTCCAGGTCGTCATCGACAAGGTACTGGTGCATCGGAGCATCAGCACGCTCGACGTCCTGGTCGCGGGTCTCGTCGCGTTGACCTTGTTCGAGACCGTTCTCGGCACGTTGCGCGTCCATCTGTTCGCGCACACGACGAACCGCATCGACGTCGAGCTCGGCGCCCGGCTGTTTCGTCACCTGATGGCGTTGCCGATCGCATATTTCCAGACACGCCGCGTCGGCGATTCGGTCGCACGCGTTCGCGAGCTTGAGAACATCCGGCAGTTCCTGACGAGCTCGGCGCTCACCCTTGTCGTCGATCTCCTGTTCACTGTCGTCTTCCTTGCGGTCATGTTCTACTA
>NZ_JBFULT010001036.1:0-1264 GCF_054049755.1 Bradyrhizobium sp. P5_C11_2 | reverse complement strand
CCGATGCGCCCTGGCTGACCGCAGGCGGGACCGCGCGCGTCCTGCAGCTCCTGAACGCGGAGGGCGAGGAGGCGCGCGTGGTCGGTGGCGCCGTCCGCAACGCGCTGCTCGATCTGCCGCCGGGCGACATCGACATCGCGACCACGGCGCTGCCGGACGAGGTGATGCGGCGCGCCAAGGCTGCCGGCATCAAGGGCGTGCCGACCGGCATCGACCACGGCACCGTCACGCTCGTCATCGACGGGCAGCCCTATGAGGTCACGACGCTGCGCGAGGACACCGAGACGTTCGGGCGCAAGGCCAAGGTCGCCTTCGGCCGCGACTGGGTGAAAGACGCCGAGCGGCGCGACTTCACCATGAACGGGCTCTCGGTCGACGCAGCCGGAATAGTCTACGACTATGTCGGCGGCATTGCCGACGCCGCCGCGCGGCGCGTGCGCTTCATCGGCGATCCCGACCAGCGCATCGCCGAGGATTATCTGCGCGTCCTGCGCTTCTTCCGCATCCACGCCGCCTTCGGCGCCGGCGAGCCCGACCGCGACGGCTATCTCGCCTGCATCCGCGGCCGCGGAGGCCTCGCGAGCCTGTCGGCCGAACGGGTGCGCATGGAGATGCTGAAGCTGCTGGTCGCGGCCGGCGCGTCTGCAGCAGGGCTCGCAATGGCCGAGGGCGGATTGCTGCAAGCGCTGATCGGCGGCGTCGCCTACACCGGACCATTGTCGGCGATGATCGCGATCGAACGCGCGCTCGGCCTGCCGGCAAGCAGCACCCGGCGCCTGGCCGCGCTGACGGTCGCCGTGACCGAGGATGCAAAACGCGTCGCCGCGCGCTTGAGGCTCTCCAACGCCGAAGCCAAGGCGCTGGATTCGATGGGGCATCGCTGGTGGCGCTTCGCCGCCAAGGACGAGGCCCATGCCCGGCGGCTGTTGTACCGGCTGGGGGCCGGGCCCTATCACGATCGCGTGTTGCTGGGCTGGGCGAGGAATGGCGGCGATGTGACATCGTCGCACTGGCGCGAGCTCGCCGAGCTGCCGCAGCGCTGGACCGCGCCGAAATTTCCGCTTCGCGCCGCCGACTTCATCGCGCGCGGGATGGCGGAAGGGCCGGCACTTGGGCATGTGTTGACGCTCGCCGAGGACGCTTGGCTTGCAGCCGATTTTCCACTGGAGGAAGCCGCGCTCGCTTCCATCGCGGATCAAGCTGCGGCCCGCGTCAGCCGCGAACGGAAAACGTGACCATCGTCTCAGGCTTCGCCGATATCTCG
>NZ_JBFULT010001035.1:0-1270 GCF_054049755.1 Bradyrhizobium sp. P5_C11_2 | reverse complement strand
GCCAAGGGCTCCAGGGAGCTCTGAATTGAGAGCATCTTCAACGGGATACCTCAACATCTGACACTTGCAACTCCTAACAAGATCTAACACGCCAAGCCGCACGCGCCCCGCCATGGTGGTGACACTTCATGGTGATGCGGCGAAACATGGCACTGCTTGACGATGCGATCGATGCCAGCGGGGGTTTGGCCCGCTGGAGCAGCTTGAGCCGTTTCACGCTGCATCTTTCCGTTGGCGGGACGCTGTTCTCCAGCGCCGGACATGCCAAGGAATTCAAGGATGTGACCGCGGAGGGGTCGACGCAGGCGCAATCGGTTCGCTTCATCGGCATTACCGGGGGAGAACAGTCCGGCTCGTTCGCGCCGGACACGATCACGATCGAAAGCCCGGAAGGCGAGGTGCTGCGGTCCTGGCGCAACCCGACTCTTGGATTTCCCGAGGTCGACGCGCACATGCTGGCGGACGAGTTGCACCTCGTCTTCTTCTGTGGCGTCGCCATCTGGAATTATCTGACGACTCCATTTCTCCTCGCCCATCCCGATGTCGTGGTGGAGGAGCTGTCGCCCTGGCGCGAGAATGCCGAAACCTGGCGGCGCCTGCGGGCGCAATTCCCCCCGCACCTCGTCACGCTCGCGCCCGAGCAGATCTTCTATTTCGACGAGAACGCCCTGCAGCGGCGGATGGACCACGATCTCTTTGGAATGAAGGTCGCACACTCCTCCTGGGCCCACGACACCTTCGGCGGCATCGTGCTGCCCACGCTTCGCCGCGCACAGACGCTGCGGCCCGATGGAACCGTGATCACCAAGCCCGTGCTGGTCGATGTCGAGATCTTCGACGCCGTCTTCGAGTAGCGGCGACGACGCGCGAGTGCACGCAATGGCCAACACCAGATAACGAGCCAACGACGGGGCCGGGAAACGGCGCAAACGCGGCATGCGCGCCTCTCTCAATTCATGCGGACATCATTGATGCGGACATCGCGCCGCGTTCTCGCGGCGCCTATCGCCCGAGCTTTGCTTCGTCTCTCCACCCTCTAAGCCAAGAGGGCGCAGGGAAGGCCGGGTGCCGGCTGGCACCCGCGGTCCGCTGCGCGAAAAGCACACGCAGGAAGAACCGCACAGCAGCATACAGGTGTAGCCAATCACTCGGCCTTCCCTGCGCAGTGGGTTGACGGCTTATGCCGTGCTCTCCCGGGAGCCGAGTTCCTTCTGGCCTCCCTCGCCCCGCGAATTGATGATGCCGTCCGCCCGGTTGGGCTCGCGAACAT
>NZ_JBFULT010001034.1:0-1270 GCF_054049755.1 Bradyrhizobium sp. P5_C11_2 | reverse complement strand
GCCTTGACCAGATCGTGCTCGAAACGCTCGTCGAGCATCTCGCCGGCCGAACGGGTGAAGAGATCGAGCAGGCTGCGGCTTTGCTCCAGCGTTAGCCCGCGCAGGATGTTTGCGCTCTGCAATGCGTTCACGGCCTCGCGGATCGTGTTCGGGCCAAAACCGTCGAGCAGGTTCGGCGGCGCGCGCAGCACGAATTGCCGCAGTACGTCGGCGATGTCTTCAAGTTCGCGCGAAAAACCGTCGAGTGCATCCGCATCACGGGCACTGAGCCGCGCGACGGACGCTTTCGTCCGCCCCTCGCCAGTGAGGAGATAGCTGCCGTCCGGCGCGGGCAGGAAATTCTGCGCGCGCCGCTCGACGATTCGCAGGCCCTGTTCGGCAAGCCCGAGGTCGCGGATCACCTGTGGATTGAGCAGGCTCACGGTGTAGGCTGCGACCGAATTCTTGAAGCCGGGGTGAAACTCCTCGGTGACTGCGGCCCCGCCGACCACCTTGCGGCGCTCGACGACACGCACGCGCAGGCCTGCCATCGCGAGATAGGCCGCGCAGGTGAGGCCGTTATGGCCAGCGCCGATGATGACGACGTCGGTTTCGGTCATGATGTCCCTGGCGTCATTCCGGGGCGAGGCGACGGGACCGCGTAGCGCGGCCTGGAGCATCGAACCCGGAATCTCGAGGTTCCGGGTCTGGTCCTTCGGACCATCCCAGAATGACGTTCTATATCAAGCATTTCCTCCCGCAACATCACGAGACCATTTATTGCCCGTTCAGGCGCCTTGTGCTCCATTGCGCGCGATCCGGCGCCCGCCGGGGATCTATCCCGACGCGTTTTCTCGCGCGAACCGGTGCCCACTTCGCTGGAAAACGCTTTTGCTGGAGCTTCCATGGATTCGATCGTGCAACCCGCCGCCACGGAGCAGCCGTCCTCGTCGCGCAACCGGCTGGTGCTGACGGTCTATACGGCCGCGATCTTCGTCAGCGCGCTGCTGCTGTTCTCGGTGCAGCCGCTGTTCACGAAAATGGTGCTGCCGCGGCTCGGCGGGTCGCCGGCGGTGTGGTCGGTGGCGATGGTGTTTTTCCAGTCGCTGCTGCTCGCGGGCTATGCCTATGCGCATCTGCTGATGCAGATCAAGAGCCGCATCGTTCCGGTCGTGGTGCATCTGGTTCTGCTGATCGCGGCCTTCGCCACGCTGCCGCTCGGTGTCGCCAGCGCCTATGGCGAGCCGCCCGCTTCCGGCTATGCGTTCTGGTTGCTCGGCCTGTTCGTGGT
>NZ_JBFULT010001033.1:0-1274 GCF_054049755.1 Bradyrhizobium sp. P5_C11_2 | reverse complement strand
TCCCTGCACCGCGGGCCAACGATGCAATCGAACGCCGTGCGCTACGCTGCCGGTATCATGTTGGCTCGCGTGCCCGGATGCAGCCGAATGTTGCGTTGCCGTCGACCGTCAGGGCCCGCCCCCTCGCCCGCAACCTGATGCGGAACCGCAACCGCCGGGTTGTCTTTTCGAGCCGTCTCATCGCAGCAATTTGACGTTTGGGCTGATTTTTGCTTCTTCTGCTGTCGATTGTTTATTCATTTTGGAGACCGGCAATGCGCGATCGATCAGGCAAGCTTGTTGCGGTGATGGTTCTTCTGGGCTCCGGCCTCGCCGCAATCCCGCATCCGGCCACTGCCGCCGACATGGCTCTGCGGGCTTCACCAAACGCGGTCGGCAGCTGTTCGGAGCTCGTCTTCACCTGCGAGAATGGCAGGCAATATCCGCTGTGCCCGATCGCAGTGTCGATCGCCGGTGACGTCGTCACGGCGTCGCTGCATACGGGCCGGTCCAGCGGCGTGCATGTCCGCCTGGTCCCGATGGGAGTCGGTTATCGCTATGCCGGTCCCGGCATTTGGGTCGACGGCTTCCGGGGGAATGCCTTGCTCAATTTCGGAAAGCACAGCCAGGTCGCCTGCACCATCGAGAACTACTGAGCCAGAAGACGGAGCGGCGCCAGCAGGCGCCGCCCATCGAGCTTGCCCGCTAGCCCCTGCTGCGAACGACGACCGCCCGACCGCGCGGGTACATGTAAGCCTTGGGACGAAGGTAGACCGGACAGTAATTGTCCCACTGGTATTGCTGCCAATTCCATTTCCAGCAGCCGGTCGCGATCTCGGGATCGGGATACCAGTTCAGCCGATACGGTTCATCGCCGAAAGGGTACCGACCACTCTCGGCGCTGGCGGGCGATGCACACAGACAGACGGCGGCGGCAATCGCAGCAAGGCATGACTTATACATGACTTTCTCCAAATATCCGGCATAGTGTCAAACCAATACACCGGGATCAAGCTTGGAAACCTCGGTCGTCCCGGCACTCTCCTCGCCGAGCCGCCTGCCTCGATACGGCGACACCATACGCCTGGTGCCTGAGCCTCTTTTGGAAGTTGCTGTCGGACCGCACCATTGCGAAGCCGTTCAGATCATTGCAATCGAAGTGATTTTCCTCACTGGCCCTCCGACACAAATCCTGTTCATGAAACAATCCATTTCCCTCAATGCGAAGCTTCGGTGGCCCGATGTCAGGGATCATTACGTCGTCGTTTATGAGGGACATGCGATCGGCACCATAC
>NZ_JBFULT010001032.1:0-1292 GCF_054049755.1 Bradyrhizobium sp. P5_C11_2 | reverse complement strand
ACCTTGCCGCGCACCGGGCAGTTTCGGTATTGTCCGTGCGCCCCCGCAAAGATCCCGAAGGAGCGAGCCAATGAGCATCAAGGCCGTCGTCTTCGACGCCTACGGAACGCTCTACGACATACAGTCGGTCGCGGAGATCACCGAGGATGCGTTTCCGGGCTACGGCGAGATCATCACGCAGGTCTGGCGGATCAAGCAGCTCGAATACACCTGGTTGCGGTCGCTGATGCGGCGCTACCAGGATTTTACGGCCGTCACGCGCGACTCGCTCGCCTATACGCTGCGCATGCTCGGGCTCGCTTATGAGCGCGAGGCGTTCGAGCGTGTGATCGCGAAATATCTGCACCTCGATCTCTATCCGGACGCAACGAGCGCGTTAGCGGCATTGAAGCCGCGAAAGCTCGCCATCCTCTCCAATGGCAGTCCGGACATGCTGGACGCGCTCGTGCGCAACACCAGGCTCGACCGCCTGCTCGACGCCACGATCAGCGTCGATGCGAAGAAGGTCTTCAAGCCATCTCCGGAGKCCTATGAGCTGATCGGCGAGACATTCGGCACCGCGCCGAATGAGGTGCTGTTCGTCTCGTCCAATCCCTGGGACGCGGCAGGCGCCAAGTCGTTCGGGCTGAACGTCGCCTGGATCGAGCGGGTGACGCCGGAAGCCATGGCGCTGGCTTGCGTCGAGAACGAACTCGTGGCACCGCTGACGATGTTCAAGGCGATCCGCACCCAGATGGACGAGCTTGGCTTTGCGCCGGACCACCGTGTCCGTTCGCTCTCCGAGCTGCCAGGTGTCGCCTGAGGATCGCCGCCCGCCCGTGAGTTTGGAATGAGCCTTCAATCCGTTCGCGCCTTCTTCGCCGAGAAAGCCCCCGACATCTCCGTGATCGAATCCCCGATCAGCTCCGCGACCGTGGCGCTCGCCGCCGAAGCCTATGGCGTCGAGCCCGGGCGGATCGCCAAGACGCTGTCGTTGCGGATCGGCGAGCGCGTCGTCCTAATTGTCGCCGCAGGCACCGCACGGATGGACAACAAGAAGGTGAAGGCTGCGTTCGGCGGCAAGCCGAAGATGCTGGGGCTGGAAGAGGTCGCCGAGATCACCGGCCACGAGGTCGGCGGCGTCTGCCCGTTCGGGCTGAAGTCGCCGCTGCCTGTCTATTGCGACGTGTCGCTGAAGGCGTTCGACGTGGTGGTGCCGGCCGCAGGCTCGACCCACAGCGCCGTGCGCATCACGCCCGAGCGGATGGCCGAACTGACCGCGGCCGAATGGGTCGACGTCTGCGAGGTCAGGC
>NZ_JBFULT010001031.1:0-1292 GCF_054049755.1 Bradyrhizobium sp. P5_C11_2 | reverse complement strand
GAATTTGCTGTCGCAAATTCCGGCCTCTCCCCGCACGCGGGGAGAGGCGAAGAAGCATCAAAACATCAGATTGTCCTTCACCAGCACCCAGCGGCCGCCCTTGACCTGCTGCACCTGGGTGATGGTGTTGGCGAGGTGGTCGGTCTTGGAGAACTTGGTCGGCGGCGAGTTGAAGATGTCGAGGAATTTCTCGCCCGACTCGAGCGCATCCAGCATCTTCTGTCCGGTCAGATCCTTGCCCGCCTTGTTCGCGTAGAACGCAAACGTCATCACCGCATTGTAGCCGATGATCGCCTGGGTGTTGGCGTCGGTGTTGAACATCTTCTTGTAGTTGACGAGCCAGTCCTTGACCTTGCCCTTGGCGGTGTCCTCATAGGGGATCTCGAAGCCGCTTGCGGCGTAGAGGCCTTCGACGGCGTCCTTGCCGAGCATCGGCACCTCCATCACATTGGTCGGCGTGGCGCCGAGGAAGGTCACCTCCCAACCGAGCTTCTTGGCTTCGGTCATGGCGCCGATCGGTTCACGGAGGACCGCGCCGAGCACGACGAGGTCGCAGCCGTCGGACTTCATCTTGGCGACCTGCGCGCTGAAGTCGGAGGCGCCGCGCTTGTAGCTCGTGATCGAGGCTGGCTGCACCTTCATGGCGGTGAGCTGCTGGTTGAAGCCGTCGAGCACGTTTTTGCCGTACTCGTCATCCTGATGCATGATGCAGGGCTTCTTGAAGTTCTTCCACTCCATCATGTATTTCAGCGCCGCGCGCGTGCTCTCGACATAGGGCAGCAGATTGTTGAACTTCAGCCGCTCCTGCGGCTTGGCTGGATCGAACTTGAAGGTGAATTCGGCCGCCGTCAGCGGGAACAGCTGGAGCACGCCGGCGTCGAGCAGGATATCCTGCGCGGCAAGTACGGTCGGCGACCCCATTGGTCCCACCATCGCGAAGATCTTGTCACGCTCGATCAGTTTCTGCGACGCCAGGACGGCCTTTTTCGGATCGTAGCCGCTGTCCTCGACCACCAGCCTGATCTTGCGCCCCTGGACGCCGCCGGCGGCGTTGACCTCCTCGACCGCCATCTTCATGCCGTTGGAAACAGGCACACCCCAGCCCTTGATCGGCCCGGACAGATCCTGATGAGTGCCGATGACGATCTCGGTGGCCGAGATGCCGTCATTGGTAACCTTGGTTTGCGCCGCGGCCGGCAGACAGCTGAGCGCCACGGCGCCCACAGCAAGGCCGAACGCGTTGAACGACTTCGACATTGACGTCTCCTCTCCTTGGGGCCTCTCCTTGGGGC
>NZ_JBFULT010001030.1:0-1293 GCF_054049755.1 Bradyrhizobium sp. P5_C11_2 | reverse complement strand
ACATACGCCATTTCCGAATTTCGGTAAAGTGGAATATTTTTGCGCAAGGAGATTGACAGGCGGCCGACACAGCCAGTGCCTGCCGGCGCGGAGGTGAGAACCGCGACGCGCAGACCGGCTCGCCCGGCCGGCATGCTGGCATCGTCCTTGCTGAACGACAGTCAATCCCTCAGATCCATGGTGGGTCTGTCTCATAGTGAGGCRATCGYATGCAACCGACGTCCCGTTTCGAAGCGACCATCCCGACACAGCTCCACGCCCTGATTTCCGATCTGCGTTRGCGCACGCAGATGCTCGACGCCGACATTTTGGAGGAAGAGCGGAAGGCCGGCATCTCCGACCCAAAGAACCCGGCCTACCCGATGCTCGCGCTGAACCTGAGGGTCCGGCGCGACAATATCCAGGTCAGCATCACGATCCTGGAAAGCCGCCTCGAGAAACAATCGACCGAGTGGCCCCACGCCGCCTGATGCGAATCGTCCCGGCCCGACCTGGCCACGCGACCTGCAGGCGGGCCGGGCGATGGCGCGATAGCTCCAGAGCCCCGTTCTGATGGAATCGGAACGGGGCTCTGGATTTTGACGCGTTTTCTTGACGCGAACCGGTCTCCGCTTCGCTGGAAAACGCTCTCTCGTCTGCGACGCGCATGGATTCGCGTTGCCAATCTGCAACGGTTCCCCACCGTCAGACGCCGGACAAAAGAAACTCCCAATGCGGCCACGAACCCCGCTCACAACGCCGTGAGACAAGCAGGGGAACTACGATGCGTGCACAACGCGTTTGGAAAGTGAATGGAGCCGCCAGCATCGGGCAGCTCCAGACCAGACTGGACGACCTGAACAAGCGTCTCAGTCAGCTCGAAAACCAGCACCCGGAAAGCTGGAACATCGACGAACTGAAATCGCGGGCGCTCAACCTGTCGCGCGAGATCGACGACATCCGCTGCGCCGAGGCGACGGCGGCATTGAGCGAGCTGCTGCGGAAGTAGCCAGGACCTCGCGATTCGAAGCTGCGCAAGGAACCAAGTTCCGCGGCCGCCATTTCCATGGAGAGCATGGAGCAAAATCATGACCAGGCACCTGAGGCGAGCCCATCTCGCGCGCGGCGTGGCCGGCGCGGTTTCCACGCTGGTCGTTTGCGCGGCGGCGGCATTCACCATCGCGCGCCACTTCGCGCCATGAGGGATGAGCTCGCATGACATCCGACCCAGAAGAGGCGGTGAGGCTGCAAGGCTACGGCGAGATGACCTTGCGCACGGCAATTGCGACGCTGATGGCGCTCGCGCCGCGCGAC
>NZ_JBFULT010001029.1:0-1297 GCF_054049755.1 Bradyrhizobium sp. P5_C11_2 | reverse complement strand
GATTATAGTAAGAATCGGAAAGATCCGGCGGATTCAGCTGCTACGATCGATAAATTGGCAGCCGCTGCGGAAACATCAAAAAGCGCCTATGATAATTTTCGCCGCGTGCTGCGTAAGACGGAAGCAACGCAACAACAATCCACGCCGGTTTTTGAGGCGAGTCTCGTCACCGGGGCGTCCCCTCCTTTGAGGGCAAGTGCGCCARAACCTAGAAACGTGCTCGGAATAGCGATCGGTGGAGGACTACTTCTTGGCATCGCTATCGCAATGCTGCGCGATCTCTTCGATCGAGGCATCCGCGTGAGCGGGCGGGAACATCGTCTAAGCACAGAGGAGGGCACGATCGAGCGACCGCTTCCGGACGCGTTTCGACCGGATCATCAATCCGAAGCATCGGCAAAGGTAACGTCGGTACGCCTCACGGGTTCAGGGTGAAGAGTGCCATCGTCGCCGACGATCGGCATCCGCCAGGCCGGAACACGAAGGCGTGCAGGCGCCATGGGGCGGGCAGGATTAGGCGCACTGGCATCCTCAACCAGGCAAGGACGAGGCGAAGGTTGTCTCGGCGCGTTTGAGGATGCGCAGATACGATTGCCGCAGCTTGAGGCCGTGCTGGCGGCCAGGCTTGAGCCCCTGATCGCCGCATGGACGAGCTTGGCGTCGGTCGGGAACTTCGGACCACGCTTGGGAAGCTTGATGCGCGCTTCTTTCAACTTGGGATCGTAGTGGGCATTGACGCTGTCAGCGCCGACCATTTCGCGACCATTAGCCAAAAGCCGTCGAGCAACGTGAAAACCATTGAATCACCAGTACCTTGTCGTTCGGCATCTCAGGTCCGGATCAGAGCCGCCACAGTCGAATGACGGCGGGCTTTGCGGGCATCGCGCAGCAGCCGCTGGAGTTGCGCCATGGCGGTTTCTGTCGGGTTTACGCCAGACGCCGATGCCAAAGTATTACTCACGAAGAGCAACGGGGCGAGACGCTGCATCCACTGGGGAGCGCCGCCTCCCGTTGCGTCAACGAGCCAACTGGGCTCCAATCAACACAGGCCGAGTCAGAGGTCTGGTCAGCGAGCATCGTGCTGTGTGTGATTCCACTCAATCGACAATCAATGAGTCCTCGTGATGCGCATCCTAGTGATCACACATAAACGGCTCGCTAGCCTCCACAACGGCCATGATCTTCGCGTGTGGCACCTGTGCCGTGAATTAGCGAAGCGGCATGAGCTGTACCTTTTGACTGTTAATCTCAGTTCGCTCGATAAGTTCAATGACGGCCTGGTCGGTTTGGCCGATGT
>NZ_JBFULT010001028.1:0-1304 GCF_054049755.1 Bradyrhizobium sp. P5_C11_2 | reverse complement strand
GGACCACTTCATGGTCCTTCAGCGGCAGCGTCTCGCGGTACTGCATGGTGCCGATGCGCGGATGTTCGTGCGGGTCGACGACGAGGGTGCGCGAGGTGCCGAGCGCGTCCGGATGGCCGGGGCAATCCGCAGCAAGCGCCGCCGGCGAAGCGGCGGTCAGCAAGCCCAGGAAGCCGGAGAAGCAGAGGACGATCCACGATCGCGTCCGAACAACAACGCTACTTCCGATCATCAACTCCGTCTGCCTTCATATGCAGTTGCCGCCATGGTAGGTCGGAGACGCCCGGGCAACGGTTCAGGCGCCAAGTTCCTTCCCCTGAAAGGCCTCATCCATCTTTGCATGGGGTAGCATGAACAGATCGTTAATGGGGCTCAAATCACCCCATTTTGCGCCGGCGTGACATTCCGGCATCAACGCGTGGCGGCGTTCTTCTGCGCCGCGCCCGCCGGCACGACGTGAACGACGCGGTAGCCGTTGTCCCGCAAATACCGCAGGAAGGCCGGCATGATCGCGGCGGTGCGCGCCTTGGGATCATGGAACAGGATGATGCCCTTGCCGGCGGCGGCGAGGCGCTCGGTGACGAGCTTCAATTCCTGCTCCGGCGTCATCTCGTTCCAGTCGCTGGCCCACAGATCGGCCCCGAACACGACGATGCCGCGCGACTGGAGCAGGTCGAGTTCGGCCTGCGTCGCCTCGAAATAGGGGAAGCGGAAGAACGGCGTCGACGGCGTCGTCGTCGAGGTGCCGTGCAGCGCCATCTCGTCGGCCGCGATCCCGCGGTCGATCTCGTTCTTCGCCTTGTCGAACGGGATCCGCGCCATGAACGGATGCGACCAGGTGTGGTGGCCGATGCTGTGGCCCTCGCGGGCGATGCGCTTGACYATGTCGGGATGCGCGGAGGCGTGCAGGCCGATCAGGAAGAAGGTCGCGCGCACGCATTCCTGCGCCAGCGCCGTCAGCACCTTCGAGGTGGTCGGCGGATGCGGGCCGTCGTCGAAGGTCAGCACGACCTCGTGATCGGCGAGCGGCAATGTCTGCGGAAAGCTCTTCAGTCCGACGCGGGGCGTGGTCTTGGCATCGACGCTCAGCAGGCGCGAGGTGCCGAGTGCATCCTTGCGCGGGCAGTCGGCGGCTTCAGTCGAGGCGATGCCGATGAGCGCGGCGAGGACCGCGCCCGCCGACACCGAGGTCCACCTCAGTCGAAGCATCTTTGTCATTGCGCTCGCAGTTCGCTTGTGGGTATTGCCTGACCGTCAGCCCAGACCACCCGATCCAACCTGTCAAACGGCGAGGCGCCCTATGG
>NZ_JBFULT010001027.1:0-1310 GCF_054049755.1 Bradyrhizobium sp. P5_C11_2 | reverse complement strand
CTCAGACAGTGTCTGCAATTGGCGCGCCTGCGCGGTAACGCGCTGGATGGACCGCGACATCTGGCTGCCGAACATCCAGACGATCGGAAGGAAGGCTGCGCCAACCAGGATCGCGAGGACGAGCCCATTGAACTGGAGCTTGCGGACGTTCTGAACGAAGTCGTCCTGGGCGGCCAGCAGCAAGATGCTGCCATTGTAACGTTCGCCGAGCGCAAACTTCGTCACCCTGAAGAGGAAGCCTTTCCCGGTTCCGTCCTCGATGTTTCCTTCGTAGCTGTCCTTGTTGTACGAGCCGCGGATCACCGAGGCCAGGATTCCCGCGTTGATCTCATCGATGCTGGGCAATGACGATCGGTCCGGGTGCGTCATTGCGCTCGTAACCAGGTCTGAAAATTCCGGGTGGGCGATGATTGACCCTGCCTGGTCGAAGATCATGACCGTACCATGCTCGCCCGGCCGCTGGGCCTGGACGAATTCACTGAACGTATCGAGCTTGAGATCGGCGGCGAGCACGCCAAGCACCTTGCCACGCAGCGGCGCGCTGACGGTGATGACCGGCGCGCCTATGCTGAACGAGAGGTAAGGCTCCGAAACGTAGGGACCGTCGGCCTGCATCGTCGCCCAATACCAGGAACGTTTGCGGACGTCGTAGCCGTATTTCCACAGATCGACCTCTCCGACCTCGTTGCCTTGTTTGTCTTGAAAGAGTCGCCGTAGCGACAGGGCGCCCTCCGCAGCAGGGCGAATGAGACTGATCGCGATCTCCGCATTCGCGGGCGCGCGCAAGCGCTCGCGCTGCTCTTCGGTAAGGCCGCTGATGCGCCGCACCTGGAGCCAGGCGCCATTCTCGAAGCCGACATAGATGCTGTCCATCTGCGGCAATTCCTGCAGCGCAGCTTTGAACAAGGGAATTGCACGGCCGGTCTCGCTCCTCTCGTTCGAGTCTGCGACGCTGGAACTGGTCGCCAGCACATGGACCAGGGACGAAATCGTGGAAAGTTCGCCATGAAGCCGCCCGAGCACCTTGGTGCTGGTTGCGTCCATGTAGGCTGACGCGGCTTCACGCGTGGCAAAGCGTAACGAGCGCAATTGAATGGCGATCAGCAGCAGGGTCAGCGCCACGACGAAGGCCATTACAGCAAAAGTGATGGAAGTCCGGAACGTGAGCATCCGCGTCTATTCGATCCTCATCCAGCCGATCGCTGCAGCTTTTTACTGCTACCGATAGCGGGCCCGGTTGAAGGTGCGAACACCCGACCACGGAAACGCGGAGACGGAAATCGCTCTGGACCCATTACAGACCTTCATCG
>NZ_JBFULT010001026.1:0-1315 GCF_054049755.1 Bradyrhizobium sp. P5_C11_2 | reverse complement strand
CGCTGCTGCCGCCCGACAACGCCACCGGCAATTTCACCAAGATCGTGCAGCGCGTCCCGGTGAAGATCGTGCTCGACGATCACAGCCTGACCGGCCTGTTGCGGCCGGGCATGTCCGCGGTGCCAACGGTAGACACCAAGCAGGCGGTGCTGGCCGAACGCGAGACGGCTAGGCGCATCGCCGACAACACCTCTCGCCCGAACGGCGGCTGACCTCAGGGGGCATGCGGCAGGATTGTCAAACCCTGCCGGATGATCCTTCCAGAACTCCGCCGATTATCGAAACCATCCGCCTAATGCATCCTGTCTCCGTAACCGAGACGAGGCTTCCATGAGCACGCTCCAACCGGCCATCAACGCCGCCTCCGCCGCCAACCTCCCCGCGCCGGCCGCGGCCCCCACGACTCCGGCCGTGTTGGCCAAGACCTGGATCGCAGTGATCGGCGCGACGCTCGGCGCCTTCATGGCGGTGCTGAACATCCAGATCGTCAACGCCTCGCTCGCCGATATCCAGGGCGCGATCGGCGCCGGAATCGACGACGGCGGCTGGATCTCGACGTCCTATCTGATCGCAGAGATCGTGGTGATCCCGCTGTCGGGGTGGCTCGCCCAGGTGTTCTCGATCCGCATCTACCTCCTCACCAACGCGATCCTCTTCCTGGCTCTGTCGGCAGCGTGCGCGCTGGCGCAGGACCTGCCGCAGATGATCGTGCTGCGCGCGGTGCAAGGTTTTACCGGCGGCGTGCTGATCCCGATGGCCTTCACGCTGATCATCACGCTGCTGCCGCGTGCCAAGCAGCCGATCGGCCTGGCGCTGTTCGCGCTGTCGGCGACGTTTGCGCCGGCGATCGGCCCGACCATCGGCGGCTATCTCACCGAGAATTTCGGCTGGCAGTACATTTTCTACGTCAACCTCGTGCCCGGCGCGATCATGGTCGGCATGCTCTGGTACGCGCTGGATGCGAGGCCGATGAAGCTCTCGCTGCTGCGCGAGGGCGACTGGGCCGGCATCATCACCATGRCGATCGGCCTGTCCGCGCTCCAGACCGTGCTGGAAGAAGGCAACAAGGACGACTGGTTCGGCTCACCCTTCATCGTCAAGCTGTCGGTGATCGCCGCAGTCGCGCTGACCGTCTTCCTGATCATCGAGCTCACGGTCAAGAAGCCGCTGTTGAACCTGCGCCTGCTGGTCCGCCGCAATTTCGGCTTCGGGATGCTCGCGAATTTCCTGCTCGGCATCGCGTTGTACGGTTCGGTGTTCATCCTGCCGCAATATCTGTCGCGCATTCAGGGTTACAATGCCGAGCAGATCGGCA
>NZ_JBFULT010001025.1:0-1316 GCF_054049755.1 Bradyrhizobium sp. P5_C11_2 | reverse complement strand
CCCGGTTGGAGGCTCGCGATATGGACCATCGGAGGCGTCGACTCCTGCGTTCTGCATTGGCCGCACTCTCTGCCGCGGCGTTGCCAAGGGCCGCCGCAGCTCAGGTCTATCCTCATCGGCGAGTTCGTCTCATCGTGGGATTTCCCGCGGGAGGACCAGTCGACATAGCCGGTCGGCTTATTGCTGCCTGGTTGTCGAAACGCTCGGGCCAACCGATCGACGTCGAGAACGTGCCTGGCGAGAGCGGAAACACGGCGACCAGATCAGTCGTCAGAGCAGCACCTGACGGGTACACTCTTCTTGTCTGCGGACCCGTGAATGCAATCAACACAACACTTTTCGAGTCGCTCGACTTTGATTTCGGGCGCGATATCGTCGCGGTGGCGGGCCTGTACAGTGTGCCGCTTGTGATCGAAGTGAACCCTTCAGTCCCGGCCAGGACGGTTATGGAGTTTATCAGCTACGCGAAGACCAATCCCGGAAGACTCAGGGTCGGATTCGCCGGCGTGGGGACGCCCCAACATATCGGAATCGAACTGTTCAAATCGATGGCTGGCGTTGATTTGACGCTTGTGCCGTACCTTGGATCGACGCCTGCGCTCGAAGATTTACTGGCTGGCCGTATCGACGCGATGTTTGATCCGATGCCCTCGTCCATCGCGCATGTCAGAGCCGGCAGGCTCGTTCCGCTTGCCGTTACGGGAACGGCAAGGTCGGATAGCCTACCGGATGTGCCTGTCGCAGCAGATACCGTGAAGGGCTATCAAGCCGGATCGTGGTTCGGAATCGGGGCGCCTAAGGGAACACCCATGGCCGTTGTCGGTCAACTGAATGGCTTGGTCGACGAAGCCCTCAATGACGACGCCATCAAGTCGAGGCTCGCGGGGATCGGCGCAAGCAGTATTCACGGTTCGCCCGCAGAGTTCGCAAAATTCATCGCCGACGAGACTGAGAAGTACGCTGTCGTCGTCCGGTCGGCAGGGCTTAACGTGAAATAGTCGATTGTGCACTCCGGGTTTGTCGCCGACGGTCGGCAACTCATATACCGCGGYCATGTCGCCTTCTGGCCCATCGCGAAATCACGACAGCTCCCGCAGCAGCTTTCGCGCCGCATCCAACAATGCCCGAACCCGCCTTCGTTCCGCGATCGCGGCCCTGGTAAATAGTCCATGCTTCCGTGCATTCCGGTTCCTTCGCGGGGCGCCGGATCCTTCCGCTCCGCCGTGCATGCGGCAGCGCGTCTTGCCGTGCATTGCTGGCGCGCGGCAGGCGACGCCGTCACGGGTTTTGGCGCCGCAACGTGGGCTTGCCAGCAG
>NZ_JBFULT010001024.1:0-1322 GCF_054049755.1 Bradyrhizobium sp. P5_C11_2 | reverse complement strand
GGACAAGCCCGGCCATGACGTCTCCTTGAGCGGCTCTGGCTTGGCGTCGGACGCAATCGTCAGTCCGGGCTTGCCGATATGCACGACCGGCACGTTGCGTGGATCGTGGCCGGGCGCCTCCGCCGCAAACGTCTTGCTGCGCGTCACCAGGAAATCGATGATGTGGTTGCGCAGAGCGTAGTAGAGCGGATGGCGGTGCAGGTCGGTGCGGCCGCGATCCTTCGGCAGCGGATTTTCGACGACCTCCGCCAGCACCGCGCCCGGCCCATTGGTCATGAGAAAGATCTTGTCGGCGAGGTAAATTGCCTCGTCGACGTCATGGGTGATCATGAACGCGGTCTGGCCAGTCTCCAGACAGATGCGCCGCACCTCGTCCTGAAGCGTTCCGCGCGTCAGCGCGTCCAACGCCGAGAACGGCTCGTCCATCAGCATCATCTTCGGCGTGATCGAGAGCGCGCGGGCGATGCCGACGCGCTGCTTCATGCCGCCGGAGAGCTCAGAAGGACGCTTGTGCTCCGAGCCGGTCAACCCGACGAGATCGATGAAGGTCTGGGCGTGCGCCTTGACCTTGGCGCGATCCCAGCTCCGCCATTTCGAGCTCACGGCATAGGCGACGTTGCCGAGCACCGTGCGCCAGGGCAACAACGCGTGGCTCTGGAAGATCACGGCGCGGTCGAGGCTGGTGCCCGAGATCGCCTGCCCGTCGACGATGACGGCGCCCTCGCTCGGCGCGTCGAGGCCGGCGAGGATGTTGAGCACCGTGGTCTTGCCGCAGCCGGAATGGCCGATCACGCAGCAGAACTCGCCCCGCGCCATCGACAGCCACAGATTCTCGAACACCGTCGTCGTGGCGCCACTGGCGCCCGGATAGCGCTTGGCGATGCCTTCGATGGAGATGAATTTTGCGGTCACAGCCCCTACTCCGGAAACGTGACCAGGCGCGTGAAGCGCGCGAGGATCTGGTCGAGCAGCATGCCGACGACCCCAATCAGCAGGATCGCGATGATGACATTGGTGATCGAGAGGTTGTTCCACTCGTTCCAGACGAAGTAGCCGATGCCGGTGCCGCCGACGAGCATCTCGGCGGCGACGATCACCAGCCAGGCGATGCCGATGGAGATGCGCATGCCCGTCAAAATCGTCGGCGCGGCTGCGGGGAGGATCACGGTGAAGGCGCGCCTGAGCGTGCCGACCTCGAGCGTGCGCGCGACGTTGATCCATTCCTTGCGCACGCTGGCAACGCCAAACACGGTGTTGAGCAGCATCGGCCAGATCGAGCAGATGAAGATGACGAATATCGCCGAGATCGAGGAATCCTTGAT
>NZ_JBFULT010001023.1:0-1323 GCF_054049755.1 Bradyrhizobium sp. P5_C11_2 | reverse complement strand
GGACAGACCCGCATGAGCGCGGACCTTCGCGACGTGCACGACCGGCTGATCGCGCAGACGCATCGGCGCGGATAGCGTCACCGGCTAGGCGGACGCGATGGGGATCGGGGCTGCTTCGCGGCGGGCTTCGCCGCAGCGCGCGGAGGCTCATCGACCGACGCCAGATAGGCGGCAAGCGCCTTGGCGGAGTCGGAACTGGTCGCGTAATGATCTTTCAGGAACCAGGACAGCGTCAGGCTGAAGCGCCCTTTCGCGAGGCCGCGCGGGCTGCGGTGGCAGGTCGCGCAGCCATCGGCGAAGAGCTTGGCGGGCGCTTTGCCGGCGTCGAGGTTTTGTGCAGACGCGATCGTCGCCGTCAGCAAAGCGACAGCTGCAACAATCGCCGCAGGCGCGATCAGATCGCGTCCCGGTCGAAATAACGATGTCAAAGCCGTCCCCTAGCCCCGTCTTGCGGTCACGCCGCCAGCAATTGATCAAACTCGGGCGGCGCGTAGGCCTTGCCGTCCTGATCGGTAATGACGACCCGCCAACCCTCGCTCGCCCAAACCTTGGCCTTCGCTACGATGACCAACCGGCTCTCGCGGGCGAAACTGTACTTCGCGTTGTCGCGTTCTGCGACCATTTTATAGGCCAATGCGCATCCCCTTGCGTTGCCTTGCACCCCATGCCGTCGTGGCAGCGGGCTTTGGCGGCAATTCGCCGGGAGCATGGCAATTTGATGCCCGTCCGCGGCAGCATTGTGCGCGGAGACGGTTCCAGCCGGGGCGCGGCCCATCACATCAGCGACGGAGCCGGCAGCGCGACGTGCGCGCCTCTCTTAGTGAACGCGGATGATATGAGGCCGGCCGAGATCGATCAGCCCCTGCACCGCCGACAGGCGGTCGTCGAGGGCTGCGATGGTCAGCAGCAGATTGTTGCGGCGCTCGTCAAGCAGGCCCATCTCGGCGCCGGAGAGCTTTGGGTTCGCCCGCTCCTTGTGGATGCCATCGAGGGATTTGCGCAGTCCGGCGATCAGGCCGGTCAGCTGCTTGGCCTCTTTGGTCATCGACCGCTTCGCGACATTTTGGCGACGCGTCTCCGCCTGACTCTGTCTCATCGTCATCCTCCCGTGCCCCGCTGCCCCGAGTGGATGCTTACAGCTTTCGATACAGATATTACGATCGATGAAATCCTCGCGCGAAAAACCATCTTAAATTGTACGTGCCTTGCGACAGTCAAAAAAAGCCCGGCGCGAAGGCCGGGCTTTCTGCGGGCAATCAGTGCTTCTGGTGCTCGCCGGGACCACCGGCTGGCGCGCCGCCGCCATGCGGTGCCGCGTTGACG
>NZ_JBFULT010001022.1:0-1324 GCF_054049755.1 Bradyrhizobium sp. P5_C11_2 | reverse complement strand
GCATACAGGTGTAGCCAATCACTCGGCCTTCCCTGCGCAGTGGGTTGACGGCTTATGCCGTGCTCTCCCGGGAGCCGAGTTCCTTCTGGCCTCCCTCGCCCCGCGAATTGAYGATGCCGTCCGCCCGGTTGGGCTCGCGAACATCTCCGCGACAGGCTTGACCGTAGCAACGACGGCCAGGACCACACGGTTTTGCCGTACGCGCGGCYCRCTTGTTCGCCGCATTATCCTCCGGCGTTGTCGACGTTGCCGGAAGAATGCTGGCGAGACGAACCTTTCAGCGCCGCTCATCCGCACGCGGTTTCGRGCTCACAGGGACTACCCGCCCTGCCCGCACCYTTTCGTGCCGACGCTGCCGCGTCCACCGCAACCCGGCTCRCGACAMATGACGACACAAGATCGCCCCTCAAGGTCAAGCCGGGATGGGCRACACATACGCCATTTCCGAATTTCGGTAAAGTGGAATATTTTTGCGACGACGGCTCGACCGCCTCGCAGGTGTTTTGCCCGACGGGTCGCGACATGCCGTGGCGCACCGCCTGCAAGCGTTTCAAATTGTCAAAACGCGCTTTGAACCATTCCAAAATCGCTCACCGCGGATTCAAGCAATTCTATTTTGCGCGTGTGGAGTTTCCGTCGCTGCACCAATAGAAGTCCGCATCGATCAACGCGCGTCAGCATGCAGCAACGCGCGTTCGTGCCGATATCAGTGCGAACGGAATTGGGAATCATCGTCGGTGGGAATTGCTTCGTTTGAGAGGAGACATCGCTGGCTTGAAACCACAGCCGCGATCAACGTAACGCTGTTTGGTTCGGTCCTGTTCGGATCCGTCATGCCTTCCCAAGCACAGACCAGCAACCTGCCGCCGGTCACCGTCGAGGCGCCGACCCCGCCGAAGACCCGCAGCACCGCCGCGTCCAATCAGCGCACACGGTCGTCGCGTGCGGCCGCGGCGAACCGGCGCGCCAATTTGGCGGCCGATCGGAATCCGGCTCCGCAAGCGGCAGGACGCGCAGCTGGAGCGWCAACCGGTTATGTCGCGACCACCAGCTCCGCCGGCACCAAGACCAACACGCCGTTGCTCGAAACGCCGCAGTCGCTCTCGGTCGTGACCAGGAAGGAGCTGGAAGATCGCAACGTCCAGACGCTCAAGGACGCCGTCAACTACACGCCCGGCGTCACGACTTCGGCGTTCGGCTACGATCCTCGCTTCGACAGCTTCTCGATTCGCGGCTTCGACGTGACTTACACCGGCATCTATCGGGATGGCCTGCGTCAGGGCGGCGGCAACTTCGCCATTCCCAAGATCGAGCCCTATGGGCT
>NZ_JBFULT010001021.1:0-1326 GCF_054049755.1 Bradyrhizobium sp. P5_C11_2 | reverse complement strand
GTCTTGAGCATCGCCGGATCGGTCGCGCCGGTGAGCGGCGCGACCTTCTCCCACGCCGCGTCCGAGGTCACCAGCAACTGCTTGGCCTTGCGGGTCATCGCGATGAAGCGCGCCACCGTATCGCGGTGGCTCGCGGCCCAGCTCTCGTCGAAGACATAGCCGACCGCCGAGACCGCCCCCTTGGCGCCGAGCTTCGGCAGGATATCCTCGATGCCGGCGAGGCGTCGAAAGCCCTTGGCCTCGAGCTGGGCGCAGAAATTCCAGAAGTTGAGGCTCGCATCCATCTCGCCGTCCAGCGCCTTGGCGGCAATCAGCGGCGGGGCACCGTAGACGATGGTCGCGTCCGACTTCAGGTCGATGCCGTCCTGCTTCATCCGTGCTTGCAGCAGCAGCCAGCTCTTGTCGAGCGGACCTCCGCCGACGGCGAGCTTGCGCCCCTTGAGGTCGGCGAGCGACTTGATCGGCGAGGCGGCCGGCACCATCACCGCGCCGAGCGCGCTGGAATAGGGATAGAAGGTCAACTTGGCGCCGAGCGCGCGTTCGCGCGACACCCAAAGCCAGTCCGACAGCATGATGTCGGCGCTCCCGGCGCGAAGCGCGATCTTGCCGGCCTCGGGACTCGCGAGCTCGGTGACCTCGAGCGAGAGCCCGGCCTCCTTGTCGAGCCCATTGGTGCGGATCGTGGCCAGCTCCCAGGAGAATGTTCCGGTCTTCTGCACCGCAAGGCGGATCGTATCCGCGGCGCGGACGGTTGCGACCTGTGTCAGCGCCAGCGTCATCGCGAGCGCCAATGTTCGACCAAGAAGTCTCATCACCTTGTGAGCCGTTTCCTCGAAGGGAGTGCTTTTCAGGACAATACGCATAGCATAGCTTTGATCGCAACCAGCGGGAGGACGCCCATGAATCTGGCGGGACAGCTACGACCGATTGTCGCCGCATTGGCGGTGTGGGCCGCGACCGTGTACGCGGCGCGCGCCGAGGAGGCCAATGATTATCCGACCTCCGCRCGCGCCGAATACGTCTATGGCTGCATGAAGGCCAATGGCGAGAGCCGGCAGTCGATCGAGCAATGTTCCTGCTCGATCGACGTGGTTGCCTCGATCGTGTCCTATGAGCGTTACGTCACCGCGGAAACCGCGCTCAGCATGTCCCAGGTCCGCGGCAATCTCGGCGTCCAGTTCCGCACGTCGGAGCAGGCGAATTCCGCGGTGAATGATCTCAGGCGGGCGCAGGCGGAAGCCGAGGTGAGGTGTTTTTGAATCTCTTGGACGTCATTCCGGGGCGATGCGAAGCATCGAACCCGGAATCTCGAGATTCCGGGTTCGG
>NZ_JBFULT010001020.1:0-1329 GCF_054049755.1 Bradyrhizobium sp. P5_C11_2 | reverse complement strand
GTCGGCGCTGGCGTCGCCGGCGCGGCCGCCGTGGGCACGGCGGCTGCTGTGGCGGCTACATCTCCCAACTGGGGATGGGGAAGCGGCCCTTACTACACAGGCGACGCTCGGGCAGCCAACGCCTACTATGGCGGGTCCACAGCCAGCTCCAGCAATGGCTGGTACATAACGCCCACCGGCATGGCCTGCACATCGGGGACTTTGGTCACAGGCGCCAACGGTTTGCCGTTCCGCTGCCGGTAAAGCACACGCGAAGGCCGGTGAAGCGGGCATCGACTTCGGCGCGTCAGCATACCAGCGACGTTATGGCACCCTGATCTGCTGAAGCCGAGAAGTCCCCTCGAAACGAAGACGTGTGCGCCAGAGACGCTGCATGGCCGAGAAGTGGTGTTGAATGCTACCGCGGGTCRCGAGGTTGGTTTATGCACCAAGGCTAGTGGCCCGCAGGCAAATCCTCTATCGACGCGCTCCGACGCGATTAACGCCGCCATTGGCATTRCCGCCGACGTTATGACGGACTGCAGCGCGCGCAACGGGCCGTGGCCGGAGGGCAACGCCAGCCCGGGCAACGCAACCGACCGGATAGTCGACGTACTGGCAATAAACGATCGCGCGGGCCGGTGATGGAGCAAGCGTGGCCCCTGCAAGTCCCAGAAGTGCGCTGGCAGCGATTCCTGTAACCGTCATTGACTTGATCGAAAGTCGCATCTTAGCCTTCATGATGGTCCTCCTAAGGGTAGCAGAAGCCGCATTCCTACAGCTTACGATAGCGTGTGYGCGGAGAGATGAGCGACATTGAGTAGATCAAGGGTGAGCTGGGCTGTGCGTTAACTCCGTCGAACATKATCCGTGTTTCCTGCCRCCCGTCACCGCGATCTTGATTCAGATCAACCAGCTTCGTGATACCCGCRCCAAAACAARAGACCGACTGGGCTRGGGCGATTRGTTGGTGCGTGCGATGACGCCGACTTGGTATGTCACCTTCGAGGTTCGTAAACGCGGCACGCTGCCGAAGCAGCGGAGCCCTCGGGAAACAAGGACCTTCGCTACGGAAGCAGAGGCCAAGGCATTCGTTCGTGCAAAGCTCGACGAAGGTCTCGTTGTATTTGCGGGCACGATCAATCCGCACGTCCCCAGGCAACTCATTCCGTCGTCCCGCATCCAAGCTTGGCTTGTCGATGAACAATGGAACGCTGAGCGAGATACAGGTCCCGACCGGACGCCGATCACCAGGTTCTGAAGCCGAACCAGCCGAACTGCCCTTGTCGTGCCGCCAGAAGCATCTGCGGCTGGACGTTTCGCCTCGGTCGAGCCGCAACATGCAACATC
>NZ_JBFULT010001019.1:0-1334 GCF_054049755.1 Bradyrhizobium sp. P5_C11_2 | reverse complement strand
AAGCAATGTCGAACAGGTTTACGCAATACATTCTGGCGGCGATGGTGCTGGGCATCGTGATGGGCTCGGCGATCTACAACTTCCTGCCCGATACGCGCGCCGACTGGGCCTCGTCCATCAACCTGATCGCCATGATGTTTTTGCGCCTGATCAAGATGATCATTGCGCCTTTGGTGTTCGCCACCCTGGTCGGCGGCATCGCCCATATGGGCTCGGGCTCCAAGCTCGGCCGCATCTTCGCCAAGACGATGGGCTGGTTCATCAGCGCCTCCTTCGTCTCGCTGCTGCTCGGCCTCGTGATGGTCAACCTGCTCCAGCCCGGCGCCAACTTCCCCGGCACGCTGCCTGCGGCAGGCCAATCGACCGGCCTGCCGGTCTCGGCCTTCTCGATCGAGAAGTTCCTGACCCACCTGATCCCGACCTCGATCGCGGACGCGATGGCGCAGAACGAGATCCTCCAGATCGTGATCTTCGCCGTGTTCTTCTCGGTGGCGATGGGCGCGATGCCCGAGCGCTCCAAGCCGATCCTGGCGCTGATCGACGATATCGGCCACATCATGCTCAAGGTGACGAGCTATGTGATGCTGTTCGCGCCGCTCGCGGTGTGGGCCGCCATCACGGCGACGGTGGCCAAGAACGGCCTGCTGGTGCTCTGGAAGCTCGTCGTGTTCATGGGCGGCTTCTATCTCTCGCTGGCGATCCTTTGGACGATCCTGGTGATCGTCGGCTTCATCGTGATCGGGCCGCGCTACAGCCATCTGCTGAAGCTGGTCCGCGAGCCGCTGATGATCGCGTTCTCCACCGCGAGCTCGGAGGCGGCCTATCCGAAGACGCTGGAGGCGCTCAACCGCTTCGGCGCCTCGTCGCGGATCTCGAGCTTCGTGCTGCCGCTCGGCTATTCCTTCAACCTCGACGGCACGATGATGTACTGCACCTTCGCGGCCGTCTTCATCGCGCAGAGCTACCACATCGACATGGCGCTCGGCACGCAGCTCGCGATGCTGGCGACGCTGATGATCACCTCCAAGGGCGTCGCCGGCGTGCCGCGCGCCTCCCTCGTCGTGATCGCCTCGACGCTGGCGCAGTTCAACATTCCCGAGGCCGGCCTGCTCATGATCATGGGCATCGACACCTTCCTCGACATGGGCCGCAGCGCCACCAACGTGATCGGCAACACGCTCGCGACCTCGGTCGTGGCGAAGTGGGAAGGCGAGCTTGGGCCCGAGCATGAGATGGGACCAGGCGACGCCGTGCCCGGCGACATGGTGCCCGGCGAAGTGCCCGCCATGGCCGGCCATGGTTAGGAGCGCATCATGGGCCAGACACTGACGAGG
>NZ_JBFULT010001018.1:0-1335 GCF_054049755.1 Bradyrhizobium sp. P5_C11_2 | reverse complement strand
ACATCCCGGGCCTCTTGCGAATTGGGCAGCATGGACATTTGCGAGGATCCTTAAAAGTCGTCACTTGGCCGGCGTGATCACTTGGCTATTGCGAGAGTAGACAACTTGCAACGCCAATTCGTCGGCAGCAAACGCCCAGCAGCGTTGCGCAAAGCGGCAGACGTGAGACCGGGATCAGGCCGCGCCGTCGTCATCCTCGCCGCCGGCGGCGTCGGCGGCCTCCCTCACCTCGACCAGCGCCATCGCGAGCAGATAGACGGTCGTGGGCAGGCCGGCACGGCGCGCCCTCTCGAGGGCGTGCGACAGCTCGGCCGCCAGCTCCTTCAGCTCTTCTCCCCGTGACAATGTCCCACCTATCCATCCGCCGATCGCGTCCGCCTACACCGCGACGGCGCCGCTGGTTTTGATCAGTTCGGCGCTGGAATGAAGTGTAGCAAAATTGCCGATGACATTCACCACTGCCTGCTTGTAGGCGGCCGCATCGTCCGCACCGGGTTGCCGGCACGCCACGGCGTCGCCGACCACCTGGTAGCGATGGCTGCGGTGAAACCCCTCGACAACCGTGGCCAGGATGGTCTCGTCCAGGGAAAAGCCCGTCAGCACGCAACGCACATTGCGGATATTGGACATGTAGTCCTGGAATCGCGACGAACTGTAGGCCGACGGCAGCGGATGCTCGAACGTCATCTCCCCCGGCCGCGGCTTCGCCTCGGGAATCCAATCGGTCAGCCTGGATGCCGGATTGAACCACGCCGCCTGGGCGATGCGCTTCAAATGCATCACCGGCCAGAGATTGTGGCGCCATAGCGCCAGCAGTTCCAGGCAGCGCGAGGTGGCGGCGTCGCCGTCGAGGATGACGTGGCGACGCCCCTGGGTCAGATATTCGACCTGGAGATCCGCGCAGACCAGGATTGGCGGATCGTCGTGAAGAGAGACCAGCATTGTCTTGCGCGTGGCTGCACCAGTTTCAACGGCCGGCGAGCGCGACGTCCCGCAACGGCGACGTCACGGGCCGCCCCGCCGAGGCATCGAGCACTCCCGGCCGGTCCCAATCGCCCTCGGGGCGGATGATCACATAGGGATCGCTGTCCAGCGTGATCGCGTCCGGTCCCGGCTCGATTTCCAGCACCATCTCCGTATAGGAGAAATCGGAGAAGGTGATCTTGCGGTTGTGGCCGAGCGGCTTGGCGCCGAAATGGGCCCAGAAGTCGACCAGCCGGTCCTGGGCCTGGCCGTAGATCTTGCGGAACCCCTTGCGCTTAACATAGTCGACGCTCGCCTGGACCAGCTTGAACGAGACGCGCGAGCGCCGATATTGATGGCGCACCGCGAGCC
>NZ_JBFULT010001017.1:0-1335 GCF_054049755.1 Bradyrhizobium sp. P5_C11_2 | reverse complement strand
GCCCATCACCATGGATGACGTCATCATCATCGGCGGCAGCTTTGCCGGTCTCGCCGGCGCCCTGCAGCTCGGCCGTGCCCGTCGCAAGGTCACCGTTCTCGATACCGGCCTGCCGCGCAACCGCTTCGCCGGCCACTCGCATGGTCTGCTCGGCCATGATCACAAGCCACCGCTGGACATCCTGGCCGAGGCGCGGCAGCAGCTGGCGCGTTATCCCACGATCAAGCTGGTCAGTGCCCGGGCCGACAGCGTCTCCGGCACCGTCGACGATTTCACCGTCCTCACTTCCGATGGCGAAAGCTTTGGGGCGCGTCGTCTGATCCTGAGCTATGGCATCACCGACCAGATGCCTGATGTTCCGGGCTTTACCGAAGGCTGGGGCACGTCCATCGTGCCCTGCCCCTATTGCGACGGCTTTGAAGTCGCCGGCCAGCATTGGGGCCTCGTCTGGTCCGGCCCGCAGTCGCACAATCAGGTCAGGCTGTTCCGCGATTGGACCGATAAGTTGACACTCTTCGCCGATGGTCACGACATTCCGCCCGATATCCGGGCCGATCTGGCGCGACGCAACATACCCGTCGTCGATGGCCGGATCACTGGGATCGCCCAACGCGGGGCCCATAACGCCACCGTCAAGCTCGATACCGGCCCCGATGTCGCGGTCGACATCCTGTTCGTGCATCCGCGCAACAAGCCGTCCGCAAGCCTGCATGAATCACTGGGCCTCGCCACGGTCAAAACACCCCTCGGCATCATCCTCAAGGTCGACGAGCGCCGCGAAACCAGCATGCCCGGCATCTACGCCGCCGGCGACCTCGCCAACCCCATCACGCCGCCATCGGTCACCCTGGCATCATCGCACGGCGCGATGGCGGGTATCTTCGCCCAGCAGTCGATGGTGGTTTGAGAGCACAGATGCAGGATGAGCATGGGCGTCGAACCGGACAGCGCGGGTGTGCGCTTCCCTCCGCCCTTCGTCTATCTGGGAGCGCTGCTGTTGGGGCTGGCGGCGGAGCGGTTCGTCATTCTGCGCTCGTTCGGCATCCACTGGTGGTTGCTGGTTGCGACGGGCGCGCTGCTCTTCGTTGCCGGCGCGGCGATGATGCTTGCGGCGGCGTGGCTGTTCCAGCGGCTGGGCACCAACGTTCCGCCGTCGCAGCCAACGACCCTCATCGCAACGACCGGCCCTTATCGGTGGACCCGCAATCCCATGTATCTTGGCATGGCGCTTATCTATGCCGGCCTTGCGATCGGCTTCGACGGGCCGATCGCCTTCGCCTTGCTCCCGTTGGTGCTGATCGCGATCCAGACGCAGGTGATCGCCCGCGAGGAGCG
>NZ_JBFULT010001016.1:0-1337 GCF_054049755.1 Bradyrhizobium sp. P5_C11_2 | reverse complement strand
CTCCCAACGCGGTCTGTAAAACCGGAACGAAGCCATTGATCTGGCCCAGCTGGATTCTCGCGAACGGCGCGATCACCGCTGCAACGACAATGAGGAAGACGGCGACACCGACCGCAGAGGCCTTTTGGCGAGGCGTTGCGGGCATATTCGCGATGATCAATGGGAATTCTTGCTGATCGTTGGAAGCAGGCACGCCGGCCGCATCGGCCGATCGTTCCGCCACTTGCGCAATGCGCGGCCCCGGTGCTGTCGCACCGTCGACCAACCCGATGAATTGACGCCTCATGCCGCTCCCCATAAGGGTACCGCGAAGAGCTAGTCTTACTCCTCAGGACGCTTTTTGAAAGGGCCCCCACGCCGGTGTTTACGGCGTGAATACTCGTTTTGCGATATGCCCTTAGGGCTCCAAACGACTAAAACGACTGGTGCGACCTCCTTCGGCTACGGTAGGATTCGACCACCGCCATCAATGGCGTCCGTGCGATTGAAAGCAATCCATTATTCGGACGCGCAAGAGAGCCGGTCCCCGAGATACTCCCAAGAGATAGTTAGAAGTGCCCTTCCCGCCGCCTTGGGAAGAGAAGCGCAAATCTAGATCTCATTGGCCGCTACAGTATCAGGCACGTACGGCGGGCCGCACGGGCAATCCGATGCGAGCGCGCGCCTGATCATAAACTTGAACCATGCCGGGCATGGCTATTGTGACAGCGAGCCCAAAGGGCACGACTTCGTCGCTTTTGCCTCCGCGATCGGGTTCGCGCTGAATAGAAATTTCTAGGTTGCCATTGGGCCCAATCGTGGGGGCACGACGCCCTTCCCAGTGGCGAGAAAAAACGGTGCCTCGGCTGCTTTGATTCACGTCGGGTTGCGTCCTTGTCGGATCAACCCGGAGGCCGCTCAAGTCATCCGGTATAAGTAGCGATAGTTTGACGGAGCGATATGACTGTCTACCCGGAAGTACCGGTGTGAACCAAGCTAGAGTTGTGTGCATAGAGTGCAATCGCGCTTGCCCACCAAGGCATGCTGGAAGGGGTACCGTTACAGCGCATTTCTTTTCCCGCCCAATGACGCCGACCGCCCAAAAGGTCGCGCGATCCTCGGCGCAATATACAGCGGCATCTGCATCAACCAATCCATAGCCGAGAAATCGCCGGATGTTGTCTTTTTGCCTGACACTTTGCCGATTATTGGTAGGCCCCAGTACCTGCTTGATTAACTCCGCACTGGCGTCAGGCCAGAATGCGCTGTGCACCAGGAGCGATTTGAGGAGTACCGCCCGTTGATGTTGCGACAATTCGAGAAATGTATTTCCATAAACGWCCTCAAGCGCATCATGG
>NZ_JBFULT010001015.1:0-1341 GCF_054049755.1 Bradyrhizobium sp. P5_C11_2 | reverse complement strand
GCGCGAAATTCCAGTCGACCTCGCCGACCAGATGGTTTGTCGAATCCTGGAGCGCGGTGCCGAACGCGGCCAGCAATTGCGCGTTGGTCAGGGGTATCGAACCGCCGCCCGAACGGATCGCGGTGACGGTGGTCGAGACGGAATGCGCGTCGGCGAGATCGATATCGGCGAACAACAGGCTGTCATGCGCGGTGAGATTGCCGCTCGGATCGACATTGTGATCCTCGACGAGCGCGGCCGATTCCGGACACGACAGGAACACCGGCTTGTCATTGGTGCCGACCACGTTGACCATGACGGTCTGCGTCGAGACGCCGCCGGCGTGGTCGTCGAGCTGCACCGTGTAGGTGATGTCGAGATGCTGGCCCGCCGCGAGATAGTCGAAGGCGAGATCGGGCGCCAAGAACGTGGTGTTGATGGTGCCGGTAGCGGAGCCGGACGTCTTGACGACGTTGTCGACGTGAAAGAACGTCATCAGCTCGGCGTTGCCGAGCGGGCCCGGCAGCAGGCCTGCGGTCGCGCCGGAAGCGGATACGCCGATCACCGTCGCGGTGTGGCCGGTGTTGGTGAGATCGTCGTCGGTGAAGTTGAGCGCGACGTGAACCGTGTCGGGCGAGAGCGACAAGGTCTGGTTGGCCTGTTCGGTCACGGTCGCCGCCGTCGTCATGTTGATCACCGGCTTGTCGTCGGTGCCGGTCACCGTGATCTTGACGGTCTGGATCGCGTAGCCGCCGTGGTTGTCGGAGACCTTGATGTCGTAGGTCAGCACCAGGGTCTGGTTCTTGGCGAGGAAATCGAAATCCTGGTCCTGGTCGCTGAAATTCCATTTGAGCTGGCCCGAGCCGTTCGTATCGCTCAGGATCTGCGATTGCATCGCGGTCTGGAAATGCGCAAGCGACGCGGCGGGGATGATCGTTCCGCTGGACAGCACCGCGGAATGCAGCGTCGCGGTCGTCGTATGGGTGTCGGTCTTGTCGCTGTCCTTGAAGCTCATCGTCCCGGACAGCGTGTGCAATGCGGTTGAATCGTCGGTGTTGGCGAATTCGGTGAAGCTGCCCGTTGCGGATGACGAGGTGAAAACCGGCGTATGATTGGTCATGGAAAAATCCCTGCCTGCGTTGCCATGGAGGCGCCACCGCACGAAGACGCGGCGACGCGACTAATCGGTCCGAGAGATCAGACGTGACTCAACGTTCCTGACTTAAGAGTCTTGGCTTAAGAGCTTTGGCTTGTTCGCGAGGCCGTGCCTGGCGTCGGGATGGTGAGCAGCAATGAATTCTGGCGCGGTTCGCGTCGTCGAAACTACGTCGCTACTTTTTCAGTTCAATTTCAGTTCAATGA
>NZ_JBFULT010001014.1:0-1343 GCF_054049755.1 Bradyrhizobium sp. P5_C11_2 | reverse complement strand
TACAAGTTCAACCTCGGCGCCAACGTCCGGGCCGAAGGCAACGCCATCACCGGCAGTTGGAGCGAAGCCAGCCGCAATATCAGCGGCTCGCTCCAGGGCCGCGGCGGCGGGGGAAATTTCGAGGTGGTCGCCTCGACCGCAGGTTTCAACGCCAACATCGGGTTGAAGACGAGCGGCAGCAAGCAGACCGTCACGATCCGCGCGGACAGCCAGTTCCGCGGCGCCAACATCTCGCTGTCGCGCTAAGCCGATACAGCCACATCACAAACGATCCGGCGCCCCGCGTCGGATCGTTTTTTTATGCGCTGGGAACGAACGCCGTCACCTCGATCTCGACCTTGGCCCGGTCGTCGACGAGGCCACCGATATAGAGCAGCGTCGAAGGCGGGAAATTGCGCCCCAGCGTCTCCTTCCAGGCCGCGCCGATGCCGGCACCCGCGGCCTCATATTCGCTGCGGCTGGTCAGGTACCAAGTCAGGCGTACGATATGCTCAGGGCCGGCGCCGGCCTCGCGCAGCAGCTTGATGATGCGCTTCAGCGCGGCCCCGACCTGCGCCGCCATGTCAGGGGCGTAGTCGCCCGCCTCATCGCCGCCGGTCTGCCCGGCCAGCACCACCCAGCGGCCCGGCCCCTCGACCACGACGCCATGGGAGAAGCCGCGCGGTTTTTTCCATTMGTCCGGCTGCAAGACGCGCATGAGCTGTTTCTCCCGTTTCGCTCGCTGGCCTTCCCTTAGCACGCAGCCGCGCATCGCTGCATCCGCAGTTTTGGCCGTTGCAAACCGTGCCGATGTCGCGGATACCGGCCTCCCCTTGCAATCCTGCCCTCCTGCCTCTTGCACCGATGACCACTCCTCCGTCCAAAACGATGGCTGCGCTGTGGATGGCCGGCTGGCTGTCGCTGACGCTGGTCATGGCGGTCGCAGGACGCGAGGCCGTGCGCGAGATGAACGTCTTCCAGGTCCAGGAGGTGCGCTCGCTGCTCGGGCTCTGCTTGCTCTATCCGATGATCCGGCGCGCCGGCGGCTTCACAACGCTCAAGACCACGCGCCTGCCGCAGCACATCGTGCGCAACCTGATCCACTACGTCTCACAGCTCGGCTGGTTCTTCGCGCTGACGCTGATTCCGATCGGCCAGGTCGTGGCGATCGAGTTCACGATGCCGATCTGGACCGCGATCCTCGCCGCCAGCTTCCTGTCCGAGCGCATGACATCGTGGAAAATCGCCGCGATCGTGCTTGGCCTCGTCGGCGTGATCGTCATCGTGCGGCCCACGACCGGCGAGATCAATCAGGGGCAGTTGATCGCGCTCGGCGCCGCGATCGGCTTCGGCGTCTCCATGGC
>NZ_JBFULT010001013.1:0-1344 GCF_054049755.1 Bradyrhizobium sp. P5_C11_2 | reverse complement strand
GTACGCTGGTAGTCACGGAGATCCCTGTTCTGGCCGCACGAGCGGGCGCAGATAAGCCCAAGCAGCGCCTCCCCACAAGAGTTAATTGATCGATTGACTAAACGATCAGCCGCCTCTTAAATCCGCGCCGACAACCAACTCATTCAGAATAATCCAGGGAGAAACCGACATGGCCGAGGCTTACATCGTCGCCGCCGCGCGTACCGCCGGCGGGCGCAAGGGGGGCCGCCTCGCCGGCTGGCATCCGGCCGATCTCGCCGCAAAAGTGCTGGACGAGCTGGTCGACCGCACCAAGGTCGATCCGGCCCTGGTCGAGGACGTGATCATGGGCTGCGTCATGCAGGTCGGCGAGCAGTCCAACAACGTCGCGCGCAACGCGATCATGGCGTCGAAACTGCCGGAGAGCGTGCCGGGCACCTCGATCGACCGCCAGTGCGGCTCCTCGCAGCAGGCGCTGCACTTCGCGGCCCAAGCGGTGATGTCCGGCGCGATGGACGTGGTGATCGCGGCAGGCGTGGAATCGATGACGCGCGTGCCGATGGGCCTGTCCTCGCAGCTTCCGGCCAAGAACGGTTTTGGCAACTACAAGAGCCCGGGCATCGAGCAGCGCTATCCGAACATCGTGTTCAGCCAGTTCACCGGCGCCGAGATGATGGCCGAGAAGTACGGCCTCTCCAAGAACGAGCTCGACGAGTACTCCTACAACAGCCATCAGCGCGCGATCGCGGCAACCCAAGCCGGCCACTTCAAGAAGGAGATCGTGCCGCTCGAGATCACCCGCGCCGACGGCAGCAAGGACACCCACCACATCGACGAGGGTATCCGCTTCGACGCCACGCTCGACGGCATCAAGGGCGTCAAGCTGATCGCCGAGAATGGCAAGCTCTCCGCGGCCAGCGCCAGCCAGATCTGCGACGGCGCCTCCGGCGTCATGGTGGTGAACGAGCGCGGGCTGAAGCAGCTTGGCGTGACGCCGCTGGCGCGCATCCACCACATGACCATGATGGGCGGCGACCCCGTGATCATGCTGGATGCGCCGCTGCACGCCACCAAGCGCGCGCTGGAGAAGGCCGGCATGACGATCGGCGACATCGACCTGTTCGAGGTCAACGAGGCCTTCGCCTCGGTGCCGACCGCCTGGCTCAAGACCACCGGCGCCGATCCGGAACGTCTCAACGTCAACGGCGGCGCCATCGCGCTCGGCCATCCCCTCGGCGGCTCCGGCACCAAGCTGATGACGACGCTGGTCCACGCCCTGCACCAGCGCGGCAAGCGCTACGGCCTGCAAACCATGTGCGAAGGCGGCGGCATGGCGAATGTGACGATCGTGGAGCGGGTGTAAGC
>NZ_JBFULT010001012.1:0-1345 GCF_054049755.1 Bradyrhizobium sp. P5_C11_2 | reverse complement strand
TTTCGTCTTTGCCGGCACCGTCTGCTATTCGGYTTATGTCATCCACGCTCTTCTTTTCAGCAACATGGACTGGCCGAAGGGGCTCGATCTCGAAACACTGCTGGCCTTCGGTCGCTTCGCGTTCGGCACCTTGCTGCTGTCAGCTATTTCCTTCGCGACGATCGAAGCAATCGGCATTCGACATCTACCAGCTTGGGCGCAGTGGACGAGACTCTTCCGCGGCCGCTCCTCAGTCCTCAATCCGGCGATCTGGCACAAATGCAAGCCGATATTTCCCCACCGCACCATCAACGGGGATTGGACCGGTCTTGCGCAGACGTGGCGTCGCCGGCGCAAAGACGGGAAGTGGGAATACCGCCAAGACGAGCCGACGGTCGATGACTGGTCGAACAGACAGTACTAGGAGCCGACGATTGGAGCCCTGTCGATGAGCCCGAGAGCGCCATATCCGAAGAGCCTGTAACGTCACCGTCTATGCGGGAGGCGGACACCCTACTTCACACGCTATCAACGCGCTCGGCTGATCAGCGAAGCCTTACGTTCGATGCTTCATGGATGATGAACCTCCGGGTTCTCACATGAGAAACACGAAGCCGATGTGGGTAATCCCAAAGGGTCCACACATGGCGCGAGTTTTGAACTATGCGAAAGAGCGTCGAGTCACCGGAACTTGAGATATGCCGTGCACAAGATTGTCAAGCTCGCGACCGCAAGCGTAGTCCTTTGCGTACTACTCGCGTGTGCGGCTGAGGCTGTTTTCGTATTTTCAAGCATTTTCTTGATGGGGCGCATCCCCATGCACGATGAATTTGCAACCCGCGATTTTTCACAATGGAACGGCTTGGCAAAACAAATTTGCTGCGATGGCTCGGCAATCGTTTCTGACGCGCCCAACTGGAATTCCAAGAGCGCCGTGAGATTCACGATAAGCTTCTATGATCCCCTCGTTAAGGGGAGTCATCGATCCGAATTCCGATTGAAAGCGACAGAGTTTCACCGACTTTACGAATATGGATTGAAGATTTTCGTGCCACCGGATTGGCAGTCCGATAATAATCAAGTCATCGTGGCGCAGATGCACAACGTGCCAGACAATTGGAAAKGTGAGCGGGGACTCCAGCCCCCGCTAGAATTGAGCTTAGTCAATGATAGCTGGGTTATCCGGACAGCTTGGGGGCGAGCTCCAACGTGGCTCGACCCAAAAGGGGACATTCGTCGTGACATTCCATGGTCGCAGCCGTTCGAACGGGGAAAGTGGACCACCTGGACTTTTCGTACCAGGTGGTCGCTTGATGGGGATGGGATTATCGAGGTCGAAAAAGACGATCACGCAGTTTTTCAGAGG
>NZ_JBFULT010001011.1:0-1348 GCF_054049755.1 Bradyrhizobium sp. P5_C11_2 | reverse complement strand
CGTTCAGGGAACGATGCAGGCGGTCACATCGGTCATCGAGGGCTGGATCCGCGAATATCCCGATCAGTGGCTGTGGCTACACCGTCGCTGGAGGTAGCACTTGACTGACTGCGGTAATCCTTAGTGGAGGTACATCGTCCAACTCGGCAATGCGGCGGTCAATCTCGCCGATCACGCGTTCCGAGAACGGCCCGAGGTGCATGTACAACGCCATCAGCATCACGATGTAACGCAGCGCGCCCGGATTGGACTTGGCGACTTCGACAAAGGTCTTCCAGAACGGCTCACGAACTTTCGGCAGAGCCCGCATGATCTTGTGAAGGCTGTCGATGCCGCCAAGCCTCTTGCGCACATCGCCATCCGGCAGATCGCGGCGCCGGTCGGATCGGTCGAGCATAGCTGCGAGACGGGACAGCCGCCCCGCATATGCCGCCGGACTGTAGACGTGCCCGAGCACGGCTTTGTAATCGGAAAGGATGTCACGAAGCGGACGCTTGGTATCGAAATTGCACCCGAGCGTGCACTGATCGCCCGCCTGCTCGACATTCATAAGGTCATGGCCGCGGTGCAAGCGGCCTTCCGTGGCCAACCGCCGTGTGAGCTGCGTGCCAGGCAGCGCATAAAGAAGCCCAACGATGGAGACTGGAATGCTCGCCTCCTCGATGAGGTCGGTCATCGCCTGTCCTATCGAGGCCTTTTCATTGTCGAACCCGACGATGAAACCAGCGGTGACGAACATGCCGTAGCCGTAAATCTTGTGAATGCACTCGGCGATGTTGCGCTTGGTGTTCTGCTTCTTCTTCATCTGCACGAGCGTCTCGGGATCCGGGCTCTCGATGCCGACGAAGATCGCGAAGAAGTTCGCATCCTTCATCGCCTGCAACAGCTCGCTGTCGTCCGCGATGTTGATCGAGGCTTCGGTTGAGAACTCGAATGGATAATGGTGCTCTTCCAGCCAGGCTTTGAGCCGCGGCATCAAGGTGCGGAGGTTCTTCTTGTTGCCGATGAAATTGTCGTCAACGAAATCGACATGCCCGCGATAACCGTGATCGTAGAGCGCCTGCAGCTCGGCGAGAATCTGATCGTTGGTCTTGGTACGCGGCACGCGACCATACAGCTCGATGATATCGCAGAACTCGCAGGTGAACGGGCAGCCACGCGAATACTGCAAGCCTATGTATAGATAGTGATCGAAGTTAAGCAGATCGTAGCGAGGCATCGGGCTCAGCGTGACATCAACCTTGAATTTCTCGGCGATGAACACGCCCTTGCGTTCGCCGCTTTCCCAGGCGGCGATGAACTGCTCGATGACATGCTCGGCCTCGCCGATAACCTGAAAGTCCGCGTC
>NZ_JBFULT010001010.1:0-1350 GCF_054049755.1 Bradyrhizobium sp. P5_C11_2 | reverse complement strand
GCCGCACCGTGTCGACAAGCTCTCCGGCGAGGCCGAGGAGGCCATCCGCGCGGCCGACGAGACCAAGAAGGCTGCTGCGGCGGCGGCGAAGGAGGCCACGGGGCTTCCCGCCTCGCTGCGCAAGCTTGAACAGCAGAAGGCCCGCGCCGACGCCGAGCTCGCCTTCGCCGCCAAGTCGCTCGCGGCCGCAAAGACCGATCAGGCCCGGGCCAAGGCCGAGGAGCTGCAGCAGAAGGCGGCGACCAGGGCCGCCGACGCGGCGAGCCAGCTCGATGCCGCCAGGGCCGCCGCGCAGCCGAAGCGCGACGCCGTTGCTGCCACCAAGGATGCCGCCAAGGCGGCGGCGGCAAAGAAGGCTGAAGCCGTCAAAGCGGCGACGGACGCAAAACTCGCGCTCGAGCCGGTCTCGGTCTATGTCAGCCGCGCGACGCAGAAGCTGTATGTGCGGCGGAACACGCACAAGCCGGCGCCGGATGGCGGCGGCGAGGTGTTCGATACCAGCATCGAGGTTCCCGTCACGATCCGCAATCCCGACCAGCCGCTCGGCACGCACATCTTCACGGCGATGGCGAAGAACGAGACGGGCTTGCGCTGGAGCGTGGTCACGATCGAAAACGGCGACGACGCCAAGAACGCGCTCGACCGTATCACCATCCCGCAGGACGTGTGGGATCGCATCGGGCCGACCGCGCTGCCACGCTCGTCGATCATCATCTCGGACGAGCCGCTGAGCAGCGAGACCAACTATCGCACCGAATTCGTCGCAGTGCTGAGCAACCAGCCGCAGGGCGGCTTCATCACCCGCAAGCCGACCGCGCCTCCGATGGACGTGGCGAGCGATGACAGCTGGGACAATGGCGGCAACGGCTTCGGCTTCTTCTTCCAGCGCGATCCGAACCCGCAACCCGTCAACCCGCGCCGCCAGCGCGGCCAGTACCAGTACTATCAGCCGCAGCCGATGCCGCGGAGCTTCTGGTAGGACGCGGGACGTAAGTTCGTGCGACGCCTTATTCGCGCGACCGCCGATTCATGATGAGGAACTTCCCTCACGGGATCAGCGGCGAGTCCAGTGGCGCAGTTGAGACGCAGATCGGCTCGGTGAGTTCGATTCCATAGCGTTGCGACAAGGGCGACAGTTCGTGCTCGGGCAGTAGCGCGCAAGCGATTGCCAAAAGGTCGCCACGTGGCCAATCGACATCCCATAGATGCTGCCCGTCGCGCCCCCATGAAAGAATCTGGCGTTGGCCGTTGACGAAATTCGCGCCCCAGAGATTGTCATGCTTCATTGTTGGGCCGATTTGCATGCCGGTCGCAGCGTCCCATAACCGCAATTCATCGGCCCCCCAAGTG
>NZ_JBFULT010001009.1:0-1352 GCF_054049755.1 Bradyrhizobium sp. P5_C11_2 | reverse complement strand
AGATCGGTCCGTTGCGCGACACCATGCGCGCGCGCATCGCCGAAATCTCCGGGGTCGACATCTCCCGCGTCGCGGTGAAGGCGACGACCAGCGAGCGGCTGGGCTTCACCGGCCGCGAGGAAGGCATCGCGGCCACCGCGAGCGCCACCATCCGTCTTCCGTTTAACGACAAGACTTGGAGCGTGTGAGATCATGGGCGGCAGCGACGCACGCGCCCTCTCCCGCTCGCTGCTCGACCTGTGCCGGATGCGCAAGCTGACGATCGCGACCGCCGAGTCCTGCACCGGCGGCCTCGTCGCCGGCGCCTTGACCGACATCCCGGGCTCGTCCGACGTGATCGACCGCGGCTTCGTCACCTATTCCAATGACGCCAAGCGCGCGATGCTCGGGGTCGAGGCAAGCACGCTTGCGAATTTCGGCGCGGTCAGCAAGGAGACCGCGACCGCCATGGCGGTCGGCGCCCTGGAGCGCGCCGACGTCGATCTCGCAGTTGCCATCACCGGCATTGCCGGCCCCGGCGGCGCCACGCCCGGCAAGCCGGTCGGGCTCGTGCATTTTGCCGCAGCCGCGCGCGACGGCCGCATCATCCATCGCGAGCAGCGTTTCGGCGCGATCGGCCGCAGCGCCGTGCGTCAGCGTTCGGTCGTCGAGGCGCTGCGCATGCTGATGGACCTCGCCCGCGGCCCGCAAGTCTCGGCCAAGCCGCGCCGCGAAGCCGCAAGCCGCCTGCGTCCGCGCGTCACCCGCTCGCCAAGACGGCATGCCGTGAAGCGGCGGCCGCCACGGCCGCCGAGAGGGTGATCAGCCCGGTAGCCCGGGTGAGCGAAGCGATAGCCGGGAGACCCGCAGCAAGATCCGCATGTCGCCACGCTCCTGCGGGCTCCAACCGTGTCGCGGCGGGCCAAGGGCTGTCACTTACATTTCAGCCAATTCTCTCAACTTTGCGCCGGTTACCCGGAAGAATCGCTTCTCCGGGAGCGCCCGCCCTCCAAGCATCTCGTAGAAATGCTGAAGCCGCAGGTCATCCGCATCGACGGTCCAATCGATGCGATCGTGACCCTCTTGCCGAGCCATCGCAGCCAGGCGCGCCATAAGCCGTCGCCCTAGGGTCCGGACTCAATTGATCCACCAAGTGATTGCAGCGGCCAGAAGGATTGCGGACAGGAAGATGTCTGCGCGCTTGTCGTATCGGGTTGCGATGCGGCGGAAGTCCTTGAGACGGCAGAACATCCGCTCGATAACGTTGCGACCTTTGTAAGCGGTTTTGTCGTAGCGATGCGGATGCTTGCGGGTCGGATTTGGCGGGATCACGGCCTTGATACGGCGTGCGGCCAGTTCGTCGCGCAAGCTCC
>NZ_JBFULT010001008.1:0-1352 GCF_054049755.1 Bradyrhizobium sp. P5_C11_2 | reverse complement strand
AGGTGAAGGAATTGCTGCGCCGGGCTCGGCTGGCTGGAAAGGAGTACTGCAGCCACAACGGCGATACCGAGTTTGACTACGTCGTGCGCGAGATGCACGAGGAAACCTACGGAACAAGAGCGCTGCAGCAAGCGGCCGAAGTCCACCGGCGCCGCGGTGAATGACTTTTCGTAAGCCACCGGCCCTTGATCACGAATTTCGGTTCGTTGTTCGACCGATAAGTCATCCCGCAAAATTCTTCGTAATTGATGGGCTTCGTCTCTGAAAGACTTGAGGTGCTCAAAATGTTTTTTGGCGAACTTCAGAAACCGGAGATTGCCTATGAACGACGACAAGCACCTCAGCAACCCGAACGGCGAACGATATCTGCGCCGGGCGGAAGCCGCCGCTTACATCACCGCAACCTACAACATCCCCTGCTCGCCGAAGACGCTGGCGAAGCTCGCCTGCGTGAGCAGCGAAGGCCCAGCATTTCGAAAGGCTGGTCGTTTCCCGCTCTACCCAGTGTCCGAGTTAGACGCCTGGGCCCGTCGCAAGGTCGGGCCGTTGATGAAGTCCACCTCCGTTGTTGCATTTGATGGAATGAAGGCGAACTGAAATGCTGTTTCCCCCAAAACCCGGCGAGAAGCCCGCTCCCAAGTGGAACGCACCGATCTGCCTGACCGAGTTCGCCAAGCTCAAGCTGCCGCCTCGTAAAACGTTGCTACACCCGATCCTGCCCGAGCGGGGTCTGGCGATGCTGTTCGCCGGTCGCGGGATCGGCAAGACGCACGTTGCATTGGGCATTGCTCACGCAGTGAGCTGCGGTGGAGAGTTCCTGAGGTGGAAGGCCGAGAAGTCCCGTCGGGTCTTGTACATCGACGGTGAAATGCCCCAGCAGGCTTTGCAGGAGCGCCTAAAGGCTATCCAGGCGGCCAGCGACCACGAGCCTGAAGCGGAGGCCTTCAAACTGTTCTGCATGGATCGGCAGCCTTTGGGACAGAGCATCAACCTCGCGGATAGGAAGCATCAAATAGCCCTCAAGCCTTTTCTCGATGACGTGTCATTCTTGGTGCTCGACAATATGTCGACGTTGATGAACGGAGGGCCCGAGAACGATGCTGAGTCGTGGGACTCGATGCAGGCCTGGCTGCTCCAGCTGCGACGACGAGGAGTGACAGTTCTGATCGTCCATCACGCGAGCCGAGGGGGCAATGCCCGAGGAACGTCGAAGCGCGAGGACGTTCTGGATACGGTGATCCAGCTCAAGCATCCGAGCGACTACAATCCGGCTGACGGAGCCCGTTTCGAGGTACATTTGACCAAGGCTCGGGGCGTCTTCGGGGAAGATGCGGCTCCCTTTGAAGCCACGT
>NZ_JBFULT010001007.1:0-1355 GCF_054049755.1 Bradyrhizobium sp. P5_C11_2 | reverse complement strand
GCACAGACCAGATCAAGATGGTCGAGCTCAAGATCAGCCAGGGCGCCAAGCCCGGCCATGGCGGCGTGCTGCCCGCGGCGAAGGTCTCGGAGGAGATTTCCAAGATCCGCGGCGTTACGATGGGCGAAGACTGCATCTCGCCGGCCTCGCACCGCGCCTTCTCCACGCCGGTCGGCATGATGCAGTTCATCGCCGAGATGCGCAGGCTCTCCGGTGGCAAGCCGACCGGCTTCAAGCTCTGCATCGGCCACCCCTGGGAATTTTTGGCGATCTGCAAGGCGATGCTCGAGACCGGCATCTATCCGGACTTCATCGTCGTCGACGGCAATGAGGGCGGCACCGGCGCCGCGCCGCTGGAGTTCATGGACCATCTCGGCATGCCGATGCGCGAGGGCGTCAACTTCGTGCACAATGCGCTGATCGGCATCAATGCCCGCGACCGCATCAAGCTCGGCGCCTCCGGCAAGATCGCGACCGCCTTCGACATGGCGCGCGCGATGGCGATCGGTGCCGACTGGTGCAATTCGGCGCGCGGCTTCATGTTCTCGCTCGGCTGCATCCAGTCGCTGAGCTGCCACACCGACCGCTGCCCGACCGGCGTCGCAACGCAGGATCCGACCCGGGCGCGCGCGCTCTACGTGCCGCTCAAGATCGACCGCGTGCACAATTATCATCACGCGACGCTGCATTCGCTGACCGAGCTGATTGCCGCGGCCGGCCTGACGCATCCGCAGCAGCTGCGGCCGGTCCACTTCAGCCAGCGCAGCTCGTCGACCCAGGTCAGGTCCTTCGCCCAGCTCTATCCCTCGCTGCGCCCGGGCGAATTGCTCGAAGGTACGGAGGACCCGCGGTTCGGCGAGGCCTGGCGGATGGCGCGGGCGGACACGTTCCAGCCGGCGCTGTGAGGCACAGGTCCACCGTATGATACCACCGGGCCTGGTCTTCACGTAATTTCGTCGGGAGCCAACCCAGGGTTTAACATCTGCGTCAGCTTTGGGTGTAAATTAGACCCATGGACGAGCGGCGTGACAAAGCCAGGCATCGCGTCTTGAAGGCCGGAACCATCGAGTTCGGCGGCGGCGCGATCGACTGCACCGTCCGCAATTTCTCCGACACCGGCGCAGCCCTCGACGTCACCAGCCCCCTCGGCATCCCCGAGCATTTCACCCTGTTCATCCAGGCCGACGGAACCCATCTGCGGTGCACCGTGGTCTGGCGCAAGGAAAAGCGGATCGGGGTGCGGTTCGGGTGAGGTCTATGCTTGGGGCAAGCTCACGCCTCTTGCTCCGCTGTCGTCCCGGCGAAGGCCGGGACCCATACTCCGAGGATTGAGTTTGGCGAAGGCTCGTCAACTC
>NZ_JBFULT010001006.1:0-1358 GCF_054049755.1 Bradyrhizobium sp. P5_C11_2 | reverse complement strand
CCTCACTGGTTCGCCGACCGCTCTTGGTCGCTGCCATCGGTTGCAAGTACCGCGGAGGTTGGCAATGGGATTAATCAACACGAGAATCCGGGTCATTGACTGTGCGGTAACGGCTGCAGTTCTCCTGCTTTTTCCTGGAGTCACACGAGCCGACGAGGCTGGCTCTTCATTCTGGTTTCCGGGTCAGTTTGCTAGTCTCGTCGCCGTGCAGCAGACACCGGGCTGGGCGCTCAGTGTCATCGACTACCATTCCAGCGTCGCCGCCGCGGGGAGCGCTGCTGCGGCCAAAGAGATTCTGGCCGGCAAAATCCCCGGCAACGTCAACGTCAATTTGAATCTGAGTCTGAACGGGCGGGCCGATCTGGTCGGCCTCGCGCCATCGTATACTTTCGCGACGGCGGTGCTTGGCGGTCAATTGGTCGTAGGCATGTCCGGCCAGTACGGCAGAGCCGCCGCCAGTATAGCCGGAACACTGACAGCGATAGCCGGACCGATTGTGGTGACGCGCACCGGAATGCTCGAAGGCTCGCTTATCTCCTACGGCGACCTCGCGCCATTCGCTGAACTGCTATGGAACCATGGCGTCAACAATTACATGGCCTACGTCACGGGCAATGTTCCCGTCGGCGACTATGATCCGACGCGGATTCCCAATATCGGGCTCGGGCACGGCGCGATCGACATTGGAGGCGCCTATACCTATTTCGACCCGGCGGCAGGAAACGAATTCTCGGGCGTCGCCGGCCTTACCTACAATTTCAGGAATCCCGACACCCAGTACCGGAGCGGCATCGATTTCCACTTCGACTGGGGCGCATCGCACTACCTCACCAAGCAGCTTTTCGTCGGCATTGTCGGATACGCCTACCAGCAAATCACCGACGATTCCGGCCAGAGCCCGATCCTCGGTGGCTTCAGGTCACGCGTTTTCGGTGTCGGTCCGCAAATCGGGTACAGCTTCCCGGTCGGAGACATGCAGGGCTCCCTTGGTCTGAGGGGATACGGCGAGTTCGGTGCGGCCAACCGTCCGTCGGGATGGAATACCTGGCTGACGTTCACGATTTCCCCGTCCGCGCCTGCCGCCACAGCGCCCACGAAGCATCTGGTTTTGAAATAAACCTCGTGCCAACTGGACGTCGGCTGCGATCGGCCGATGTCTCAAATGGGTCAAAAGCAGCGGTGGACGCCAATTTGGATCGGCGTCCGGTCTACCCCTGACAACCGACATGACAAGCGTTCAATCGACCTTCGGCTAAGGGACCAAGAGGCGACATCGCTCACTTGGTTGTCGTTTCGAAATCTTTGCCGACTTCCGATAACATTGGCGCTGTTACCTTCTTTCAGACGCCGCCCGAAGC
>NZ_JBFULT010001005.1:0-1358 GCF_054049755.1 Bradyrhizobium sp. P5_C11_2 | reverse complement strand
GCTTGGAGCCTCACTGCCTTGATGGTCTGCCGCTTCCTGATCGGCGTCGGCGTCGGCGGAGAGGCGCCGGTGGCCCAAGCGATGGTCTCAGAGATCGTGCCAGCCAATGTGCGCGGCAAGTACATCGCTTTCATGGAGGGCTTCTGGGCGATCGGTTACGTGCTGTCGGGGGCGATCAGCTTCTTCGTCCTGCCCTATCTCGGCTGGCGCTGGGCGTTCGCCATCGTGGGTCTACTCTCGATGGTTGTGCTCGTGGTTCGCCGCTCCATGCCGGAGTCACCGCGCTGGCTCGCGGACAATGGTCGCCATGCCGAGGCAGACGCGGTTATGTCTATGATGGAGCGCGAGGTCGAGCGTGCCACTGGTCGTACGCTGCCGCCGGTTGCACCCTCCATCACGGCCGCGGCTTCCACGCCCGTGCCGCACCAGAACCCGATTGCGACGCTGTTCTCGCCCGAGTACCGCCTAAGGACGGTGATGGCCTTCGGGATGTGGTTCTTCGCCCTGATCGGCTTCTTCGGGCTCAACTCCTGGATCGCCGTGCTGCTCAAGGAGCGTGGCTTCTCGATCGTCGGCTCGGTGGGCTTCGTGACCTTGATCACGGTCGGCGGCATCCCGGGCTTCTTCACCGCGGCACTGATGCTGGAGAAGGTCGGACGCAAGGCTACGACGGCGGCGTTCCTGATCTGCGCGGCGGTGGCGGCCTACCTCTACGGCAACGCCGTCGACCAGACCTGGCTATTCGTCACCGGCTTCGTCATGCAGTTCTTCATGTTCGGCATGTGGAGTTGTCTCTACGCCTACACGCCGGAGCTTTATCCGACCCGGGCGCGAGCGACCGGGGCCGGCTTCGCCTCGGCTTTCGGGCGGATCGGCGCCATTCTCGGGCCGATGATCGTGCCGGTGCTGGTGCGGGATTACGGCCCGGCCACGGCCTTTCAGGTCGGCGCGGGTGGTTTTTTGATCGCCGCAATCCTCGTCCTCACGCTAGGCGTAGAGACCCGGGGCAAGGTGCTCGAAGCCGTCTCCCACTGAGGCTCAATTTATCCGGCGCGCCCGAACGTCGCGCGCTGGACCCGCTTCCCTACAACGGAGTCCTAAAATACCCGTCGTAGACATGCGGGGCTTGTCGCAAACCGTGGCGTAGGTAGCAGGAGTGGCCGGTTCAACCGCGGCTTCAGATTTCCTTAACCTTTTGAAGTCCGAAGCAGACCTCGAGCAGCCGGTTCTGCTCCCGGACGGTCCACGCGCCGGTAAAGCCGAAGCCTTTGCGCAGCCACAGCATGGCCTCGAAGCCGCAGATCGTGCGCCGGGTTGTGTGGAACGAACGGAAGCCGCCTACAACGGAAGCCGCCTAC
>NZ_JBFULT010001004.1:0-1360 GCF_054049755.1 Bradyrhizobium sp. P5_C11_2 | reverse complement strand
CCTCCAGACCGCGTTCCAGGAACAACTCCTCGATGTCGCGGTAGCTCAGCGGGTAGCGCAGGTACCAGGAGACTGCCTGCACGTTGAGCGCGGCTTCGAAGTGCCGGACCCTGAAGTCGGCTTTGGCGCGCTGCTTGAGCTTGGCAGCGATGACAGACAGGATCATGGGCCGGCTCCGAAAGCGGAGCGGCAAGCTCGGCAGGTATGCCTAACGAGCCGTGAACGTCGGCCTATTCGCGTTTGCGACACGCCCGAAAAGCGGACGGGTAGCCCATATTGAAGATATTTGAGTCAGTACGGTCGGACTGCGAGTACATGGCCTGGCTATAGATCCGGCCGCCGATTCGCAGCCTCGGCATCATGTCCATGATTTCCCCGGCCGCACGAGGCCATATCCAGACCTGTCGATCGGCGTAGAAACCGCGACACTTAACCCGAGCGCAAGTCACGAGCACCGCTTACAATGGACCTTTGCGAACTCATTCCGATCCGTTTGGGGCAGGTCGTCGTTTGTTCAATGTCTATGTTTCACATTCAGTCTAAAGATCGTATTTAAGAATGTTAACTTTTTATTGACGTCGATTATTCGACGCCGCTGAGATCAATCGGACCGAATCCGGGAAAGGCCATTGCGAACAGATACCAGATCGGTGCCGGCTCCCCGGCATACGAGCGCTCGACCGCATCGACGCCGGTGCATAGACGGCGAAGGCTGGTTGCAGTGAGTGTGCAGGCTGAATAGCGGCAAGCTGGTTCGCGCGCATAAAAAGCTGATTGATCCTGCCAGATGCGCCAGCCACGGTAGTCCTGCTGCCATCGGATCACGGGCTTCGAACTCCCCTTCCCGGTCTGGCGACACGATGATGAGAATGCCGCCTTAGAGCGAGATGTTGTCGTGCTTCTTCCAGGACTGCTCCATCTTCTTGGTGCGGAGCATGCCCAGCGCCCGGGCGATCCGGCTGCGGGTCGAGTGCGGCATGATCACCTCGTCGATGTAGCCGCGCTCGGCCGCGACAAACGGGGACAGGAAGCGATCCTGGTACTCCCCGGTCCGGGCCGCGATCTTCTCGGGGTCGCCCAGTTCGCTCCGGAAGATGATCTCGACTGCACCTTTCGCGCCCATCACCGCGATCTGCGCGGTCGGCCAGGCGTAGTTCACATCGGCGCCGACATGCTTCGAGGCCATGACGGGGGCTTGTCACGTTGGCAAGGTCGCCGGCTTGCCGCGACCGATCCAGCATCGTAGCCGGGCCGCATGAGCCCGCTCTCGTACTCCGGCTACCGCTTTCCGCGCGACATCATCCAGCGCGCCGTGTGGATGTACCTGCGCTTCACCCTCAGCTTCCGCCATGTCGAGGAG
>NZ_JBFULT010001003.1:0-1363 GCF_054049755.1 Bradyrhizobium sp. P5_C11_2 | reverse complement strand
GCCAAGGGCACGGCCGTGGGCTCGTCCAGCGCCTTTGCTTTCGGCGCGCATGCGTCCCGCGGCAGCGCCAGCGGCGGCGCCACCGCGCGCGGGGCGGGCTCGACGGGATGGGATCTGATGCTCGAGGAGGAAGGTGTGCCGATCGCCTATTTCGCCGAGATCGAGCCCTGGGTTTTGACGGATCGCTCATGATGTACGGCGTGGCCCCGATGTGCGCGTTGCCCTGGTCGGCCGACCGGCGGGACATGCGCGTCTATTTCGACATGACGATGGATCTGTCGGCCGATCTGACGCTGAAGATCTACGTCACCACCGCGGCGGGCTATGCCACCGAGCCGACCGACACGCCGGCCAACCAGCCGTTTCGCGGCGTGCTGCAAAGCTTCTCGTTCTCGCGCTCGATCATGCAGAGCGACATCGGCCAGTTCACCACCGGCACCGGCAATCTCACGATTTCCAACGACGATGCCGAGTATGACTTCCTGCCGCAGACTTACGCGATCGACGGCCGTCCGATCGCGATCCGCATCGGCCGGCCCGACCAGCCCTATGCCGACACCTATCCGCTGGCGAAGCTCACGGCCTCCGGCTGGAATATCGACACCGAGGTCATCTCGATCGACCTGGAGGACTATTCCTACAAGCTGGAAGTGCCGTTGCAGCCGAACACCTATGGCGGGACCGGCGGCGCTGATGGCGGATCCGATCTCGCAGGCAAGCGCAAGCCGCTCGCCTTCGGTAATGCGCTCAACGTCTCGCCCGTGCTGCTGGTGCCGAACCTGCTGATCTATCAGCTCCACGACGGGTCGCTGCAGGCGGTCGATGCGGTCTATGACCGCGGCGTGCCGCTGACCGGCGCCGGCAACGTCGCCGACTATGCCACCCTTGCCGCCGCCAGCGTCACGCCGGGGCAGTTCAAGACGTGTCTTTCGGCAGGCCTGGTCAAGCTCAGCTCGATCGCGGCCGGCACGGTGACCGCGGACGTCCGCGGCGACAATTCCGCCGGCTACATCACGACGACGGCCGACATCGTCCGCTGGGCCTTGCGCAATCGCACCGTGCTCGATGATCCCGACGACCTCGACGCTGCATCCTTTGCCGCAGTGAATGCCGCGCAGCCGGCGCCAATCGCCTATTTTTCCGGGCCCGACGACAACCTCACGGTCGCGGCTTTCATCCAGGCGCTGATGGGCGGCATCGGCGGCTGGGGCGGACATCGCCTGGACGGGACATTCGAGGTCCGGATCTTCTCCGCACCATCGGGCACCGCCGCCGCATCGTTCACGCGCGACGACATGATCGGCGGCGACATCAAGCGCGAGCCGCTGCCGGATTCGTATCGGCCGCCGCGGTGGCGCTGGCG
>NZ_JBFULT010001002.1:0-1365 GCF_054049755.1 Bradyrhizobium sp. P5_C11_2 | reverse complement strand
GATTACAGGCGATCTTGCCGCGGCGGGCCGCCRACCGTCGCGGTCCATTGCATCGGCGCTTCGGTGCCGTCGCCTTCTACTTGCAGCTTTTGCAGATCGTCAGCTTGCGTTTCAACGCCTCGTCTTCCTGATCGATCGCTTCCTGTGCCGCGACGCCTTTTGTATCCGGATTGGGCTTGGAGCCTTTTGCTGCGCGTGACCGCATTGGTCGGGTCGCCTGATCCGGCGTGCCATTGTCCTCGACGGTGYCGACGCTAAAGCCATCGTAATCGGCGGCAGGATTCGGCAAGGATGGAGGCCCACCGGTCGCCGGTATCGACGACACGCCGTCAGACGCCGCCGGAGAATTTTTGGTGCCCGCTTGCGGCGATGCTTTGGGCGGAGCGAGCGAGACCGGCGGCGCGGGGGAAGTCTGTCCTCTCGCGCTGTCCTGTGACCAGACGCCAACAACCATGCAGCTGAGCGCCAAGAGCGTCGTGTTTTTCATCCGCGTCCTTCAAACAGCTTTGGTTCGGCGATTGATAGCATGACTCTCCGAGCCGCGCTGTATTGAAATATGCCGGCTCGTTGGGTGGGTAGTCGAAGCGAAACCCATCCAACTCCACCTTTGCGATTGGATCGAGTCAGTTCATTCCACCTCTGCCGCTCGCTTACGCAAACGCCGCTTGATGACCTCGCCCAAAGGGCTATCCGGTGACTTGCGAAATCCTTGCAGTTTTTTCACCCGACCTTTGATCAGGACCTGCGATTGCGCTTCGTCTGCGACTTCACTTGCAATACTCCCTTGCGCAGAGAGTAAAACCCGCCGCACGGAGCGGCGCTCGTCTTGATGAGAGAGCTGTTTGCTGCGTGGAATGTTCTTTCGGCTGCTCTTCTGGTTTTCGCCATACGTATTGCGTCGGTCGAGTTCATAGCTCTGCTGCTTTTTGTCCTGTGGAGTTTTCGTCTTGCTCATCGATTTCGCCTCATTCCAGCGCCGACGACGGCTCTGGCATTTGTCGCGGTTGTATCGGACGAATTGATCTACCCTCAATGCCGTGGAATATCCAGCTGTGATGAGCCCGCGGCAAAGTAGTCTCGTAGCCCGGATGGAGCGAAGCGTAATCCGGGACAGCTGTGTCCGCGGGAGCCGCTCCCCGGATTTCGCTGCGCTCCATCCGGGCTACGATCCATTGCGTTGCCCGACGGGCAAAACACACCATCATTGGGTCAATCGCTCGCCATCAAAACATTCGTATTTACAGAAATTCTGGTTTGCCGTACAACCCTGGACATCCCGGCCCGCCACAAGGGGCGTTTCGCGGCCGTCACGGGACGCGGGCAGGGGTGCGGTGGACGCGACGGCGTCGGCGCGCAGGGTTGGCT
>NZ_JBFULT010001001.1:0-1370 GCF_054049755.1 Bradyrhizobium sp. P5_C11_2 | reverse complement strand
CAAATTCCGGCCTCTCCCCGCACGCGGGGAGAGGCGAAGGAGCGCCCTACTTCTTCTTCGCCGGCCCGAAATCCGGCTGCCAGCCGGCTTCCTTGCGGCTCGGGGCCGCGGCGATCACCTTGGTTTTGTCCTTCTTCGGCTTCTTGGTCTCGCGATTGCTGCGTTGCTGTCCCTTGGCCATGACGTCCGTCTCCTGTGGAGGTTCGAGTTCGCCGACTAGCGCGGCGGGCGCGCAAATGACCTTCAATGGCCGCGCGATGCCGTCGAACGCGCATTGGTTCGGCAAGCGTACGCCTGCACCGCGCCGATAGCGAGCCCAAAGCCTGCGCGCGCGCCGATGCCGCGGCAGAAAGCGTTGGCTATTGCCACCAAAGGAGCGCATGCTTTGCACTGCGGCGTCGGTTGGGGCCCCTCTTTCTCGAAAGGCAGGCGCGCATGACCATCCGCTCGCGGCGGGAAACCGTCACCTTCAAGCATCCGTTCCGCATCCGCGGCATCGAGCGCCTGCTCCCCGCGGGCGCCTACGAGGTCGTCACCGACGAGGAGACGATCGAGGGCCTGACCTTCTCGGCCTATCGCCGCATCGCCACCATGATCACGGTGCCGACCGAAGCCCCGCACACCGGTGCGATGGAGATGCTGTCGATCGGCTCGGTCGACCTCGCCAACGCCCAGGCCGCCGATGCCAGCGCCGCGCCATGAAAGCTCCCCAGGAAGCGCCTCATGAGTGATTACCCGGTCGATCTCGACAAGCATCGCGGCATGGCCGCCCAGAAGGCGACCGATCTGCGCCGCGCGCTGGCCGAGGTCGAGTCCCATGTCAGGGAACTGCGCGAGCGCGAGGCCGATCTCGAAAACCGCATGATGACGGTGCCGGCGATGTCGTGGCCGGAGGCCGCGGTGAAGGCGCGCCATCTGCTCAACCTCTATGCCGCGAGCCTGCCCTCTGAAGACACCCGCCACCGCGCGCTGGTGGCGGCGCTGTTCGACGATTTCGTCCGCCTGTCCGGGGAGAGCTGAAGGCGGGTTCCGGCCGTTTCCTGCGAAAATAGGACCCATAAGCGCCGGAGCGAGTTGTCAGGGATGCGCGTGTCACAGCGTGCTGCGACAAAGCCGACCGGGTCACGGATCCCGGCCTACGGGCTTGGGGGGCGTTGGAGCCAAGCGGCGACCGCGCCGGGAGCAATCGCGTAAGGGAGTAAGCCATGACGCTCACGAGCAGCCGCTTCGTCGGCTACGAACAGGACCGGGGTATCGTGCAGTTCTCGATGCAGGACGGGCCGAAGGAGATCGCCTGCGCGATCTCGACCTCCGCGATGGACTATCTCGAGCGCGGCCCRCAGGCCCGCCCCGAGCACCGCGAACCGCGA
>NZ_JBFULT010001000.1:0-1370 GCF_054049755.1 Bradyrhizobium sp. P5_C11_2 | reverse complement strand
GCCACGCCGAGACCGGCGACGACCGAGACCAGCAGGATCAGCCCCGGCACATTGGCCAGCACGGTCTTGCCGTCGGCCGCCATGTGCACGAACAGGGAGCCTACGGGCGAGCCCGGCATCGACAGCTCGGTCATGACCATCGAGGTGATCATCGCCGAGAAGCACATCATCGAGCCGACCGAGAGGTCGATGCCGCCGGTGATGATGACGAAGGTGACGCCGAGCGTGGCGATGGCGATGAAGGAAAAGTTCTTCGCCACGTTCTGCATGTTGCCTTCGGTGAAGAAATAGGGGCTGGCGAAATGCATGATCACCAGCAGCACCGCCAGCGCGAGCAGCACGTAGCCGGTCTGGGAGGCGAAGATGCCGCGCTGCCACCACCTGATGCGGCCGACATTCGAGAAGGTGATCGGGGATTCCAAGGGCATGGCCATCACGCCGCCTCCTTCGCGCCGGTGATGAGGGCGGTGACTTCCTCGGGACTGGTCTCGTGGATCGGCTTGTCGGCCCGCTTCTCGCCGCGCCGCATCACGATCACCCGGTCGCACACCGCGAACACGTCCGGCATGCGGTGCGAGATCAGCATGACGGCGACGCCCTGCTCCTTCAGCCGGTGGATCAGCCCGAGAACCTGCTCGACCTGGCGGACCGAGATCGCGGCGGTCGGCTCGTCCATCATCACCAGCCTCGCATTGGAGAGCCGCGTCCGCGCGATCGCAACCGCCTGGCGCTGACCGCCCGACATCTGCTTGACGAGATCGTCGGGCCGCGTTTCCGAACGCAGCTCGCCGAACAAGTCCAGCGCGCGCGCCGCCATCGCCTTGTGGTCGAGCAACGCGAACGGACCGAATTTGCGCTTCAGCTCGCGGCCGAGAAAGACGTTGGCGGCCGCGGTGAGATTGTCGGCAAGCGCGAGGTCCTGGTAGACCACCTCGATGCCGACCGCGCGGGCATCGACCGGCCGGCTGAAATGAACCGCATTGCCGGCGAAACGGATCTCGCCATGGCTGGGGCGGAAATTGCCGGCGATGATCTTGACCAGCGTCGACTTGCCCGCGCCGTTGTCGCCCATCAGGCCGACCACCTCGCCCGGGAGCACCTGCATGTCGACGTCGTGCAGCGCGCGGATTGCGCCGAACTCCTTGCCGATCCCGGTCAGTTCGAGGACCGGCGTTGCTTCAGCACTTGTCATCAGCGCCCTTCCTCAGACATGGCGGTTGACCAGGGATTCCAGATATTCCTGACGGCCCGAGCGCGGCTGCGGATCGAAGCCGGGGGAGAGCGCACAATCGGCGAGGTCGGCGAGCGAGCGCTGGCCGCCGAGAATGGCGCGGCCCTCGGGGCCCGCCCATCCTTCGTAGCGCTTGTCG
>NZ_JBFULT010000999.1:0-1383 GCF_054049755.1 Bradyrhizobium sp. P5_C11_2 | reverse complement strand
GATGTAGAGAGGCCATAAGCGAAGTGCGCGCTGGAAGTAGAACCGCAGCACGTTTCTCCAGTCATCAGCGATGCTGGGTCGATAGAATACCATCCCGCTTAGGATGAAGAACAGGCCTACACCGAGATGTCCGTGATTGATTGCTGCCGGAGACAGCAACCGGGACGCATCGAACGGATACGCCGCAGCGATCTGCCGGTAGAAGAAATGGTGGAACAGCACGGCAAGAATCGCAAAGCCGCGGAAGGCATCGATGTAGGAACTGCGCTCTGATTTGCCTGGCATGAAAAGTCCCGTTGATTAACGGTGACCATAAATCCATTGCGCCGGTCCGCGGCTCGACCCTTTCGGGTTACCCCAATATTCGCTGTCCATAACCCTAGAGAAAATGCGCAGCGGGTGGAGGTGCAGACCATGATGCGGTAGGCCAAAGCAAATTCACGAGCGGCATGCTCGAAAGCAGACCTATACGGAAGCAACTCGTTCGGATTCGGTGGCCTGAAACCAGAGCCGTCGCGTCGTTGGCGGCATGCATTCATGCGATCCACCACCGGGCGCGCGATGCCTTCCTTGAACCCGGAGCGTCGTCGGGTACTTTTTTGCTGTTCTTCCAGGGATCAAGATGGAGAGCGACTCTATGCGAGTGATGTTTGTGCTTAACTGTCTTGGAACCGGAGGTGCTGAGCGTCATACATATCAGCTTGCGAATGCGCTGGCGGCCCACGGTGACATCTGCACGATAGTGGGCCTAACAAGCAGCTATTCGGCGGCAGATCTAGGCCAAAAATCTATCAAGCCGGCACATCTCAACCAAAGCTCTATCAAGAAGGCACATCTCAGCCAAAGCTCCGTTGAGATGCTGAATGGCAATCGGATTTACGACATCGGCACAGCATTAGGCCTGTCGCGAATGATCCGCACCCAGGCCCCCGAAGCAATTGTCGCGGTAGACGAGCGGCCATTGCTGTTCGCGACGATTTCACGGCGATTGGCAGGCTCAAATGCTAAACTCGTTTTGATCCTGCATAACCCGGACATTCTAACCGCGAGGGATCGGATACTCCAGCCCATCTACCGCTATGTTGTCGCACGCGTGGACGCAATGATCTACGTTGCCCAGGATCAGCGCAAGCTATGGGAAGATCGAGGGTATCTACCTCCGACTTCCACAGTCATTCGGAATGGTGTGGACCTGCGTCGATACTCACCCCATTCAATCATTGAATGGAGAGACCGGACCCGCTCAATGCTGGGATTCGGACCAGGCGATTATGTAATCGGCTTGTGCGCTCGCTTTTATCCGCAGAAAAATCATCGGCAGTTGATTGACGCCGTACGAATACTTCGAAGTCGAGGGTATCCGGCCAAGGCCCTGCTCGTAGG
>NZ_JBFULT010000998.1:0-1384 GCF_054049755.1 Bradyrhizobium sp. P5_C11_2 | reverse complement strand
GCTCCCGGGAGAGCACGGCATAAGCCGTCAACCCACTGCGCAGGGAAGGCCGAGTGATTGGCTACACCTGTATGCTGCTGTGCGGTTCTTCCTGCGTGTGCTTTTCGCGCAGCGGACCGCGGGTGCCAGCCGGCACCCGGCCTTCCCTGCGCCCTCTTGGCTCAAGAGGGTGGTGAGACGAAGCAAAGCTCGGGCGAATTAAGCCGCGAGAATGCAAAGACGTGTCTTGGAAGGGCGTGTCTTGGAAGGCGCATCTTGGAAGGCGCATCTTGGGGGTCCACAGATTCAGCAGCAGAGCGGCCTGTGCGCGCGGCGCGTCGCGCGATAGGTTGAGCCTCAAAGTCAGTCGAGCACCGAAAGAAGGAACGACGCGTGGCGAGATTTGTGAATGTCGCGGCCGGCCAGCTTGGCCCGGTCGCGAGGCGTGAGACCAGGACCGAGGTGGTGGCGCGGCTGATGGCCCTGATGCGCCAGGCGCGGGCCAATGGTTGCGACCTGATCGTCTATCCCGAGCTTGCGCTGACCACGTTCTTTCCGCGCTGGCATTTCGAGGACCAAGCCGAGATCGACGGCTTTTTCGAGCGTGAGATGCCGGGGGCGGAGACGCTGGCCCTGTTCGAGCTGGCCCGTGAAATCGGCATCGGCTTCTATCTCGGCTACGCCGAGCTGGCGACTGAAGCCGGCGTGCTGCATCGCTACAACACGTCCATTCTGGTCGACAAGAGCGGCACCATCGTCTCCAGATACCGCAAGGTCCATCTGCCCGGCCACGCCGAACCCGAGCCATGGCGCAAGTTTCAGCATCTGGAAAAGCGCTATTTCGAGCCCGGCGGCGGTTTCGGCGTGACTGAGGCCTTTGGCGGCGTGATGGGAATGGCGATCTGCAATGATCGCCGCTGGAGCGAGACCTATCGGGTGATGGGACTTCAGGGCGTCGAAATGGTGCTGATCGGCTACAACACGCCGGTGCACAACCCGCCCGCGCCCGAGCACGACGACCTCTCGCTGTTCCACAATCGTCTGGTCATGCAGGCCGGCGCCTATCAGAACGGCACCTTCGTGGTCGGCGTCGCCAAGGCCGGTATCGAGGAGGGCGTGGACCATATCGGCGGCAGCTGCATCATCGCGCCCTCGGGCGAGATCGTCGCTTCGTGCACCACGAAGGGCGACGAGATCGCGCTGGCGCGCTGCGATCTCGATCTCTGCAACTCCTACAAGCGCACCACCTTCAATTTCGACGTCCACCGCCAGCCCCGGGCCTACGGACTGATCGTCGAACGCAAGGGGCGGACCATCATGGCGGATGGAACGCCGGTGCGTGCGAAGGGGTGATCGGTTTCTTGCTTGGCAAGCAATCTCTCCCATGTCGTCCCCCATGTCGTCC
>NZ_JBFULT010000997.1:0-1385 GCF_054049755.1 Bradyrhizobium sp. P5_C11_2 | reverse complement strand
AGGCAAGGCAACGGGCCTGATGCCCCACCACCGTACGGGGCATTATCGCCAGCGGTTTCCATCCCAAATGGAAAGCGCAGACGGATCAATCCTGGTCACATCATTGAGTTGCCAAAATAGCAAAATGAAAACAAGGCTCCGCGCGCATCTGGGAGACTAGGGGTCGGAGGTTCAAATCCTCTCGCTCCGACCATTATTTTCTTAGATAGACCTCAGTCTTGCACGATCTCGGATCGGCAAGTGATCTCCTGTTTTCGGAACGATCCGGTTCCAGCGGCGGACAGTTGGCACGCGCTGCGTGGACACGGCTGCTCCGGAATGGTCTTGCCACGGGCCCACGTCCGAACGGCAAAGGCGAGTTGATGCTTTCCCATCGCGTCGACGATAGAAGCCTGCGCGCTCTCAAGGCGCTCGGTGAACCCGCTGGCGTTTAGGTCCAGTCCCGCATCGACCGCCAAGACGGATACCGAGACGAGCGCAATCGCTGCGGCGACCGTCATTCCCTTCCATTCTGGTGACTGCATCAGCTAACCTTATCAGGTATTCCTCCGCTTGCTCGGATAGGTGGGGCTTTTCCACCGGGTTCAACCCCTCGATGGGCTCACGCACGCGTTCTTGAAGTGCGACAAATCCGTAACAAGGTCGCGCGTGGCGTCCTCGCGGTTGCAGACTGATCCAGCTGGCCGAAGTTCAACTTGACGCCATTTTGTCGGTGGGGGCGCATGTGGCCCTTTGTCGAACAACGAATGCTACGCCGCTGGCCGCAAATACCCCACCACCATCCGCGTCGTCTCGTCCACCAGCGTCCGCACCGTCTTCTCCGACAGCATCTCGGCGTGGTTCAGCACCGTGTTGTGCGCCACCGCCTCGATCGCGCTGACGCAGATGAAGGTGGCCAGCCCCGGGTCGATCTTGCGGATCTCCTTGCGGCGGCTTTCGAGGTAGGCGCGCACGAGGGTGTGGACCTCGCGGTTGAAGGCTTCGACGTCCTTGAGCTGGCCGGTGCGCGGGATCTGTTCGGCGAGCACGCGGTGGAGCCTCGGGTTGATGCGGTGGGCCTCGATCGCGACGGTCACGAGTTTTCGCACGGCCTTGTCGATCGGCAGGTCGGCGACTTCCGCGAGCGCTGCGCGAACGATGGCCATGATCTCCTCGTTGTGACGATCGATCACGGCGGCGACGAGCGCCTCCTTGCTGGGGAAATACTGGTAGAGCGAGCCGACGCTGACGCCGGCGATCTCGGCGATGCGGTTGGTGCTGGCCTTCTCAAAGCCTTCCTTGACCAGAATGCGAGCAGTTGCCTCGACCAATGCGTCGACAGTGGCGCGGGATCGCTCCTGCGAGGCATTTTTTCGGGGTTTTGTGGGCGATTTGCGGGCCACGGC
>NZ_JBFULT010000996.1:0-1388 GCF_054049755.1 Bradyrhizobium sp. P5_C11_2 | reverse complement strand
GATCAGGAGCTCCTTGCCGCGCCCGGTATATTCGGCGGCATCGCCGTCGATCGCGGTGTTCGACCAGAGATGACGGCGGATGTCGGTCACCAGCCAGAAGCGGTAGAAGCCGAAGGTGACCAGCTCGAGCATGGCCCCCTTGGTGACCATCTTGCGGAACTCGCTGCGGTCACCGGAGAAGTCGACCCGCGTGGGCGGCAGCGGCGGCGGTACTGGTTGGGGCGGGCCGATAGGAGCCCATTGCAAATCGTTCACGGCAGCAACCTCGGGATGCGGACCTGGTCCGCTCAAACTATAGATCAGAGGTTGGTCGATCCCCAAGATCGCCGGGTTCGATTTTCCCTCGGTTTCGAGCGATTTCTGGCATGATTTCAGGTCGAGCGGCGTGCGACAGGTCACGCTTCGTAACCCGGATGGAGCCAACGGGTCGGCGCGAAGCGCCGCCCGATGACAGGCTCCGCGCAATCCGGGACAGCGCCAATGGCGGCCCGAATCCCGGATTGCGCTTCGCTCCATCCGGGCTACGCACCTACGCCCCCTACCTCTCGCAAAGGTTGGATGTGGCAAAACTCTCCCTTGCTCCGGCGCAGACAACGGGTTGTAATTGCAAATCAAATACCGCAGCGCAGAATTCATAAAAAAGCGCGCGGTTCACGTCAGGGAGAGCGGTCATGCACGGGACCATCGAAAGCGCGGCAAAGCTCGACGCATTGCGCGCGCGCGCCTCATCACTGCCGCTTGAACAGTTCGATCCGGGCGATCCCGAATTGTTCAGGACCGATACGTTCTGGCCCTATTTCGATCGCCTGCGCCGGGAAGATCCCGTGCACTATTGCAAGGACTCGATGTTCGGGCCGTACTGGTCGGTGACGCGCTACAACGACATCATGGAGATCGAGACCAACCATTCGGTGTTCTCCTCGGCCTCCGCGCTCGGCGGCATCACCATCCGCGACATCGATCCCGACCTGCGCCGCGAGAGCTTCATCTCGATGGACCCGCCGCGCCACGCGGCGCAACGCAAGACCGTGGCGCCGATGTTCACGCCGACGCATCTGGACAATCTCGCGCTCAGCATCCGCGAGCGCTCGGCCGAGTGCCTGGACAACCTGCCGCGCGGCGAAGTGTTCGACTGGGTCGATCGCGTCTCGATCGAGCTCACCACGCAGATGCTCGCGGTGCTGTTCGATTTCCCCTGGGAGGACCGCCGCAAGTTGACGCGCTGGTCGGACATCGCCACCACCATTCCCGGTCCCGACGGCCTCGTCGCCACCGAAGACGAGCGGCAGGCCGAATTGACGGAATGCGCCGGCTATTTCGCGCGCCTCTGGAAGGAGCGCATCGAGCAGCCGCCGAAGAGCGACCTGCTCTCGATGATGGCGCATGGG
>NZ_JBFULT010000995.1:0-1413 GCF_054049755.1 Bradyrhizobium sp. P5_C11_2 | reverse complement strand
GTTTTTGAGAGTTTTTGGCGATCCCAGCAGGACTCGAACCTGCAACCCGCGGAGTAGAAATCCGCTACTCTATCCAGTTGAGCTATGGGACCGTCTTGAGCCGCCCCGGTTTGGCGGCTGGCTGTTCATATATCATGCCAATATGAAAAATCTGGTGTTTCGCCAAGCCTGAACCGAACCGTTTTCCTCAAAGCCGCGACAAAGCGGAACGGTGGGGTGTCAGGGTGCCGGGTTGAGCGGCCGCGGACTGGACGATGGATCACATCGCCGGGAACGCAGGCTAGCTTCCGGGACACGGCCGCCGGTCGACTGGTCAGGTATGGCTGCGCCATCAGGACGGCGTGCGCGGCGGTATCGCGATCGGTCTCCTCAGGGCTTGCCTTGTCATGGCGAATGCGGCGTTTTGCACCTTTGGTTCCATCGCCTTGAGTCCGTCACCTTTCCGCGCACTTCATGCCACCGCGGCGCTCGTCCGCGATCCTCTCAGGGATTTCTGGAGTCCATCATGATCGGTCTGATCCGCGCCGTCACACTCTGCGCCACGCTGGCGTTCGGCCTTGCGGCCGCGCAAGGAGCCGACAAGGCGTTCAAGCGCGACGATCTCGCCGATTCCGCAATCAAGCTGGAGGCCCAGATCAAGAGCGAGGCCGGGCCGGTCGCCAAGACCAGCGCGACGCTGCGCACCGACGCCGACGCCGCGTTCCGGCGCAACGATTTCCGCAGCGGCCTGTCGGTGCTCGGCCAGATCGCCGCGACCACGCCCGAGGATGCCGGCAACTGGCTGCGGCTGGCGCGGGTCATCTTCCAGATCAGCCCGAAGAGCTCGAGCGAGCAGACTTTCCTGCTGGAGCGCGCCTCGACCGCGGCCTACATCGCCTACCAGCGCGCCGGCAATCCCGGCGAGGAGGCCGACGCGCTCGCCGTGCTCGGAAAATCGCTCGCCGAACGCAAGCTGTGGCGGCCGGCGCTGGATTCGCTGCGGCTGTCGCTCGACATGCGCGAGGTCGCCGACGTTCGCGGCCAATATGAGAAGCTGCGCGACGAGCACGGTTTCCGGCTGCTCGACTATACGGTGGATTCGGACTCGGCGAGCCCGCGCGCCTGCTTCCAGTTCTCCGAGGAATTGGCAAAACGCACCGACTTCGCGCCATACCTGGCGCTTGCGGGCCAGGACAAGCCGGCGCTGTCGGCCGAAGGCAAGCAGCTCTGCGTCGACGGGCTGAAGCACGGCGAACGCTACAACGTCAATCTGCGCGCCGGCCTGCCGTCGACCGTGAAGGAGGGCCTGCCGAAATCGGCCGAGTTCAACATCTATGTGCGCGATCGCAAGCCGTTCGTGCGCTTCACCAGCCGCGCCTATGTGCTGCCCAGGACCGGCCAGCGCGGCATTCCCGTGGTCAGCGTCAACACGCC
>NZ_JBFULT010000994.1:0-1422 GCF_054049755.1 Bradyrhizobium sp. P5_C11_2 | reverse complement strand
GTCGACGCGCGCCTTGGTCGCAAGCAGCATCGGATTGTCGTCGGCAAGCTTGAGCCGGTTCAGGATCATCAGCCGGGCCATTCCGGCTTGCAGCGTGCCGTTGGCGAAGTGAAACCAGTACAGGAACTGTGCGAAGTCGGGGTCATCGGGGCGAAGCACGAGGCGGCCGTTGCCGTATCTGGCAATGATGTAGTCGACGATGGCACCGGATTCTGCGAGCACGAAATCGGCATCGGTGATCACCGGCGCCGACCCGATCGGATGCAGCGCCTTGTAGTCCGCCGGCGCCAGCATGGTGACGGGATCGCGCGCATAACGCTTCAGCTCGTAGGGAATTTCGAGCTCCTCGCAGAGCCAGACGATGCGCTCGGATTGCGATTTGCCGAGATGATGGACGGTGAGCATGGCGCCTCCTGCGATCGTGAGTTTGGTCAGTCGTGACGCCGCATCCTACTCCGTCATTGCGATGTAGAAGCAATAGCATTCCATCACCGTCATCCCCGCGCAACGGCGAAGCCGTTGCGCGGGGATGACGGATTGAACAGAAGTTCTATGTCCCCCTACCCCGCCTCGTCCGTCACCATCCGCACCACGACGCGGTCGCGGCGGATGAAGTGGTGCCAGAGCGCCGCGATCACGTGAACCGCGATCAGCGCGAGCAGGACATAGGCAAAGAAGATGTGGCAGTCCTCATAGGCACCCGCCGCCGCACGGTCGGGAGAGGTGAATTGCGGCACATGAAACAGGCCGAAGAAGTCCGAGTAATCAGGCGTGCGCGCGCCGGAATGCGCCCAGCCCAGCATGGCGACAACGATCACGATGAGATAGAGCGCACCATGGCTGACATGGGCCGCGATCTTGTGCCAGCGCGAGGTCCCAGGCGGCATAGCCGGCGTCGGATTGATGACGCGCCAGACCAGGCGCAGCACGGTGAGCAGCAGGACCACATAACCGATATCGGCGTGGATCGAGCGGTAGAAGAAGCGGTCGGGACGCGCCGGAATGTGGTTCACCCACCAGCCGAAGCCGATCATGCCGATGATCGCCAGCGCCAAACCCCAGTGAAGCCACCGGGCGACGCTGCCCCAGCCGGCATGTGTGTTTCTGATCATGTCGGCGCCCCCGCAATTTTGCGGAGCCGTCTGCACCGCAGCATCGCTGCTGATAGCGGGACAATGCAGAAGATACGAAGTGGAATCGTTCCAAATCGGCTCCCTGGAGGGCTCGGCCGTAAAACCGCCCCAAAAACCGAATGGTAACCATGATGGGCTAGGGTGATCACGTGACCTATTCTCCGACGATCCTGGTGTTCGATTCCGGCCTTGGCGGGCTCACGGTGCTGCGTGAGGTCGTGGCCGCGTGCCCGGACGCGCACTATGTCTACGTCGCCGACGACGCCTTCTTTCCCTACGGTCACCACAG
>NZ_JBFULT010000993.1:0-1423 GCF_054049755.1 Bradyrhizobium sp. P5_C11_2 | reverse complement strand
GGCTCCATCAGCACCGGACAGGTAGAGCAAGCAGCGCCGGCCTTGCGTCGCCTGCGCGTCGAGCCAAACAAGGTAGTCTGCAACCTGTCGGGGCTGGTCGGCCGCGAATGGCTTGTTCTCGACGGCCAGCAMGGCGCCGGGCAGCCGCACGAGCAGATCGATGCGGCGCCCTGCATCGATCTCAACCTCTACCTTCACGCGGGCTAGACTGAGATCCTCGTCTTCCCAGAGCAGATCTAAATCCCGCAGGAGCTCGGCTAAGAACAGTGCGCCTTGTCCGTGAGTGCCCTTGGGATCCAGCAGCCACGCAAGGATCGCTGAGAGCCGGAGTTCGTCGGGATTGATGAAATCGAAGACGTTAAAATCCGGGGCAAGGCGTCTGGCATAGAGGCTGCGTGCCGCAGCGAAGGCGACGCGGTGTTCTGTTAGGGCGAGCAACAGCGCATCAACGGGCATCAGCCCCCCCCCTTCTTGGCTATACGCCTGCCTGAGCGAAGCTCGGCGGTGGACGCAACAACTTCGCGCCGATCGTCGTCGAGATCCAGGCCGGCGGCGCCTCGCTCCGGCAGATCGCGGCGGCCCTCAACGAGCGCGGCGTCCCGACCGTGCGTGGCGGCGGATAGGCCTCCCCGCAGTTACTCGCCCTGCCGGCGCGGGCCGACGTCGTGGTCCGCTGGTCCGGCAATGGCCCTAGGGCGGATCGCCCGTGGAGCGTCGACAAGGCCCGCAAGGTCTAGCTTGGCCTAGGCGCTCGGCCACGCTCCGGAGAGCAGGTCGGGAAGGACGCTTCGGAATAGGTACGGTCGCAGCTTCGGGAGGACGGCAGTGCTGATTGATAGGCCGTGCTCCGGCTCGGACTTTTTGCCCTCATAGTCGCGGCTGCTGAACGGCGGCGCGGGATCGCGCCATGCGAGTGAGGGGATGAGGTAGAGATCAGCCTCGGCCCCTTCAGCGAGACAGACAAGGGCGAGGAAGGTGCCGGCCCGGATCGGAAAGTTCCGCTTCGCCATGTAGACGTAGCCGGGCTTTGCCGAGCGGACGGTTTTCACCTGGATTTCGAGGAACCGCGGAGGAGCCTCCGGCACGCCGGGGATCCGAACGAGTGCATCAATCGCTCGGTCGTCGACCTCGGGCGAGTAGACGTCGAGGCCCGCTCGGACGAAGGCCATCTTGGCGAAATACTCGCCCCATTTGCCGAGGCGCAGCTTGTCGAGGTGAGCCCATGACGGGGCCTCTGCGCCCGCTTCGGCTTGATCCATCCTATCCTCCGCTTCCGACCCTATAGTAGTGTCATGAGCAACGTCGTCTCCTTCCCCAAAGGCCGCGAACCTGGCCGCGACGCGGAGCGGCCCGTCCTCGTCACGATCACCGACCGGGACGGCTCGACGCTCTTCTCATGCCCGCTGCTGCCGCCGGAGGACGG
>NZ_JBFULT010000992.1:0-1426 GCF_054049755.1 Bradyrhizobium sp. P5_C11_2 | reverse complement strand
GACTCGGGATCGAACGTGCCGTCGAGATGACGGCAGCCGAAATAGCCGGAGCCGATTTCCCAGATGATGTCGCCGCCCATCTCGCGGTGGTAGGGACTGAAGCCGCCCTCGCCGGTGTCATGCGCGAAGCCGCCTTTCCTGGCGCCGGCATTCAGCGCGCGCACGGCATTCGGGCTGAGCGCGCCGAAGCTCATCGCCGAGATGTTGAACACGGAGGCCGAATAAGGCTGCTTGCAGTCCGGACCGCCGATGGTGATGCGGAACTTCTCCTCGGCATGAGCCTGCGGCGAGACCGAGTGATGCATCCACTCATAGCCCTCGCGATAGACGTCCTCCTGGGTGCCGAATGGACGCTTGTCGAGCTGCATCTTGGCGCGCTGATAGACCACCGCGCGGATGTCGCGCGAGAACGGCATGCCGTCCTTCTCGCTCTCGAAGAAATACTGCCGCATCTCCGGGCGGATTTCTTCGAGCAGGAAGCGGATGTGCGCCGAGATCGGGTAGTTGCGCAGCACCGCGTGGCCCTTCTGGAGGAGGTCGCGGACGCCGAGCAGCGTCAGGGCGCCGAAGATCACGATCGGGATCAGCAGGATGTCGAAGATCTTGCGATCGGAGATACCGATGCCGATCAGCAGCGCGGTCACCACCGCGCAGATCGTCAGCACGATGAAGCGCGGCGAGAACGGCAGCAGCAGAGTTTCCATGACACCCTGTTCGAGGGGCCCACGGCTCGATTTTGGCGCTTTGCTATTTTCGTCGGCCACGATTCCCATCCTCTCGCCAGCTTGAGGCGGTACGATACGTCCGCGCCTGTCATACGGATATGACGCGGCCCTTGTTTCAGGCTAGCGAATTCGGCCGAGGTAAATCAATCAGCCGGGAGAACGGGATTTTTGCAGCGCAGCAGAATGTGGGGGGAGGACGGGGCGGCTACCCGGGCAAGGCGCCTACCCACCGCGTCGTCCTGGCGAAAGCCAGAACCCAGAACCCATAACCCATAACCCCTGAGCGGGGTATTGCGAAGCCTGACAACGACCAACCTTCGCCAAACTTGACTCGGTGGGTATGGTCCTGGCTCCCGTGCGCAATTGCGCACTCGGCCAGGACGACACCGAGACAATGAGCGGCGCTTTACCGCTCGACGAAGGCTTTCTCGATCACGAAGTGACCGGGCTTGTTGCCGGAACCCTCGATGAAGTCACGGCCTTCGAACATCACTTTCAGCTCTTCCAGCATCGCCGGGCTGCCGCACATCATGATGCGGTCGGTTGCGATGTCGAGTGGGCCCTGTCCGATGTCGTTGAAGATCTGCTCGGAGCTGATGAGGTCGGTGATGCGGCCGCGATTGCGGAACGGCTCGCGGGTCACGGTCGGGTAGTAGACGAGCTTGTCCGCGAGCAGCTCCCCGAACAGCTCGTCCTCGCGC
>NZ_JBFULT010000991.1:0-1427 GCF_054049755.1 Bradyrhizobium sp. P5_C11_2 | reverse complement strand
AAGATGGACATTGAGACCGCGAAGCCCGCGGGTGCCGCCGCGCCAGTCGTCGCGATGACGCCGAAGCGGCCGCCGCGTTCCGAGACCTATGCGCGGATGGCGAGGGAGACCGCCGTGCGCGTCATCCCGCCGCTGGTCGTGATCGCGCTGTTGACGCTGGTGTGGGAGCTCGTCTGCCGCCGCGCCGGCTCGGCGCTGCCGCCGCCGTCGCGGGTGTTCAAGGACACCAAGGAGCTGATCCTCGATCCGTTCTTCGACCATGGCGGCATCGACAAGGGCCTGTTCTGGCATCTGTCCGCCAGTCTCCAGCGCGTCGCGCTGGGCTACTCGCTCTCCGCGATCGCCGGCATCGCGCTCGGCGTGCTGGTCGGCCAGTCGGTCTGGGCGATGCGCGGGCTCGATCCGCTGTTCCAGGTGCTGCGCACCATCCCGCCGCTCGCCTGGCTGCCGCTGTCGCTCGCCGCCTTCCGCGACGGCCAGCCCTCGGCGATCTTCGTCATCTTCATCACCTCGATCTGGCCGATCATCATCAACACCGCAGTCGGCATCCGCAACATCCCGCAGGACTACCGCAACGTCGCGGCGGTGGTGCAGCTCAACCCGCTCGAGTTCTTCTCCAAGATCATGATCCCGGCGGCCGCGCCCTACATCTTCACAGGGCTTCGTATCGGCATCGGCCTGTCATGGCTCGCGATCGTCGCGGCCGAGATGTTGATCGGCGGCGTCGGCATCGGCTTCTTCATCTGGGACGCCTGGAACTCCTCGCATATCAGCGAGATCATCCTGGCGCTGTTCTATGTCGGCATCATCGGCTTCGTGCTCGATCGCCTGATCGCGGGCMTCGGCAAGATCGTCACCCGCGGCACCGCGATGAACTGAGGGGAAAGCACATGACCGCCTATCTGAAGCTCGACCACATCGACAAGGTCTTCACCCGCGGCGCCGCCACGACCGAGGTGCTGAAGGACATCAACCTGACGATCGAGAAGGGCGAATATGTCTCGATCATCGGCCATTCCGGCTGCGGCAAGTCGACCCTGCTCAACATCATCGCCGGGCTCACCGGTGCCTCTACCGGCGGCGTGCTGCTCGAGAACCGCGAGGTCAACTCGCCGGGGCCCGACCGCGCGGTGGTGTTCCAGAACCACAGCCTGCTGCCCTGGCTCACGGTCTACGAGAACGTCAGGCTCGGCGTCGACAAGGTCTTCGCGAAGACCAAGACGCGGGCCGAGCGCGACGCCTGGGTCATGCATAATCTCAACCTCGTGCAGATGGCCCACGCCAAGGACAAGCGGCCCTCGGAAGTCTCCGGCGGCATGAAGCAGCGCGTCGGCATTGCCCGCGCGCTCGCGATGGAGCCGAAAGTGCTGCTGCTAGATGAGCCCTTCGGTGCGCTCGACGCCCTGACCCGCGCGCATCTCCAGGAC
>NZ_JBFULT010000990.1:0-1429 GCF_054049755.1 Bradyrhizobium sp. P5_C11_2 | reverse complement strand
GGTCACACCACGTCCGCCGCGACCAAGACGCAGGTCGAGGCTGCCGGCGGCAAGATCATCGACAATCTGCTGGTGCCTCAGAACACCCGCGACTTCACCGCCTACCTCCTGAAGATCCAGCAAGCCAAGCCCGACGTGGTGGCGACCGCGATCGGCGGCGACGACATCAAAGCATTGCGCGAGCAGGTGGCGCAGCTCAAGCTCGACGGCAAGCCGGCCTGGATCAACAACCAGCAGGACTGGCCCGACGTGTGGGGCGCGCCCGACAGCCTGTTCGGCGTGTTCGGCACCACCTGGTATCACAAGCTGCCGCTGCCCGGCGTCGCCGAGTTCGTGAAGAAGTGGCAGGCCGCCAACAAGGACGGCCCGATCCCGGTGCCGGGCAATGTCTCCTACAACGGCTACATGTCGACGCGCGAATTGCTGCGCGCGATCGAGCGGGCCGGCTCGACCAACAACGTCAAGATCATCAAGGAGCTCGAGAACCTCAAGGTCTCGGCGACTGACCGCATGCAGCATTTCGACGCCTACATGGATCCCATGACGCATCAGATGCAGCAGACGATCTATCTGGCGCGGCGCAACGCCAAGCCGGCCGACAACACCGACCTGTTCGAGATCATCAGCTGGACGGAACCGAAATCGGCCGCCGATGACGCTGCACCCGGCAAGTGCAAGCTCACGCCCTACGAGCAGGTGCCGACCGTCGACTCCTAGCGACGGTGCGTCGCGTCGTGGAACGAGCGGCGCGCATGTCGCGCGCCGCAGACCCGGGCCATCGAGGCTTGGGTGAGCAATGCCAGTTGCGAAAGCCAAAACCTTGTTCGACCTACTTCCGCATCTTCTGAACGGCCTGACGCTCGGCCTGCTATTCGCGCTGATCGCGCTCGGCTTCATGCTCATTGTCGGGCTGATGGAGCAGATCAACCTGGCGCACGGCTCCCTGTTCGCGCTCGGGGCCTATGTCGCCATGCAACTGACAGGACCGCGCCCGCCATTGCCGGCAGATCTTGCGAAAGTGTGGCTCGCGCTCCCGCTCGGCTGGCGCTACGCCGCCACGCTGATCATCGCACCCGTGATCGTGAGTCTGGTCGGCATGCTGATCGAGCTCTGCATGCGGCGAACCTACGGCAAGGATCCACTGTACGGACTTCTCCTGACCTTCGGCGCGGCGATGGTGATCGAGGAGTTGATCCGCCTGGTCTGGGGCACGCGCGACTATGTGCTGCAGGTGCCGTCCGCCATCAACGGCGGCTTCCTGTTCGGCGATCTGATCTGGTCGACCTATCGCTTCTACGCGGCGGGCATCGCGGCCGGGATCATTGGTCTGGTCTGGCTGTTGATCGAAAAGACCTCGTTCGGCGCGACGGTCAAGGCTGGTGCGCATGACAGCGAGATCGTCCGCGCGCTCGGCATCAACCTGTCGCGA
>NZ_JBFULT010000989.1:0-1429 GCF_054049755.1 Bradyrhizobium sp. P5_C11_2 | reverse complement strand
GTGCCGATGCGACCGATGGCTTCGCCGGCCTCGCCGCGGGCGCAGGCGAAGCAGAGCCCGTCTTCGTCGCGCAGCGGCGCACCGCTGTCGGGATCGAGCTTGACGAGGCTCGCCGGAAAACGGTGCGCGAGCAGCGGCGGAATCCGGCCGATCGCGCCCGGCTGGCCCTCGACGTTGAACAGCGAGAAATTGCCTTCGGTCGCGGCGTAGAATTCGAGGATGCGGGGGATAGCGAAGCGCGTCTGGAAATCCTGCCAGATGTCGCCGCGCAGGCCATTGCCGCAGGCGAGCCGCAGGCGATGGCTGTTCTCGTATTCCGACGGCGGCGCTTTCAGCAGATAGCGGCAGAGTTCCCCGATATACTGGAACAGCGTGCAATCATGCCGCGCGACGTCATGCCAGAAATTCGACGCCGAGAATTTTTCCGCGATCACCACCGAGCCGCCGGCGGCGAGCATGCTGCACGGCGCGACGATGCCGCCGACCGAGTGGAACAGCGGCAGGCAGTCATAGAGCCGGTCTTGCGGCGCGGCCCCCGTGAGGCCGGCGAACCAGAAACCCCAGTTGAGGATGCGGCGGTGGCTGATGCTGGCGGCCTTTGGCAGGCCGGTGGTGCCGGAGGTGTAGATCAGGAGCGCACGGTCGTCGATGGTGACGTTGCCATGCTCATCCGGCGCGAGCGGGCCGTCGTCGAGTGCCGCGAGCGCAACGTCGATGGCCCGCTCGCTGCGGGCATCGCCGTGGGTCCAGATTTTTGCGTCGGTCTTCAGATGCGGTTTTGCACTCTCCAGCGTCTCCGCCAGGTCGTGCGCGACGATGATGTGCGAGGGCTTTGCGACGTCGATGCAATGGGCCAGCGACTGTCCCACCAGCTTTATGTTGATCAGCGCGACAACACCGCCGACGCGGCTGATGCCKAGCCAGGCGGCGACGTAATCGWTGCCGTTCGGCATGATCAGCCCGACGGTGTCGCCCTTGGCCACGCCGACCGAGCGCGCCCATCGCGCATAGCGGTTGATGCGCTGCGACAGGCCCTGATAGTCGAGGCTTGTGTCATCGGTGACCAGCGCGGCGCGATCGGGCTGGCGCCGTGCCCAGTCGTCGACGACGTCGGCGAACAGCCGGCCCGGCAACGTCTCGATCCGCGCGGTGAGCTCGATCGCCTTCAGCCAGATCTTTGAGGCCGAAGGTGCGCGCGCGGTTTTCGGGGACTCGATGACACCGGTGGTCATGCCGTTCATTCTTTCGGAACGTATTTGCTGGTTCCGGCAGCTTAAACCCGCGCGCCCTGCCCAGGTGTTAAGAGACAAGGTAAAACTCGGTTAGCTCACGATTAACTCCAGTCATCCTTTACCAAGCCGACGGGAACGGCGTGCGGCGTGGGACGATTCTTGCGATAGCAAATCCAGTCATTCGGACGCTGTGCGCG
>NZ_JBFULT010000988.1:0-1431 GCF_054049755.1 Bradyrhizobium sp. P5_C11_2 | reverse complement strand
ATCCAGAGCACGCCGACGCCGGTTCGTTTCATCAGACCGGATTTTTCCGTCATCAGGCCTTGCCGCCGAGCTTTGCAAACCAGTCTTTTCGTCGCCGCAGCAGCATGTGCACGGAAAACGCCCAGGCCGGCCGCGTCTTCGCCAGCTCCAGCAGCGCAATCACGACCTGCTTCTGACGGACCAGGTCTCGCGCGCGCTCATGCGCGTTCAGTCCGATCGCCTGGGCGCGCCGCTCGCGCAACAACCGCCTGTGGACAGGCGACAGGCGCTGCGCGTGTCGCGAGAGCAGCAGATCGACCCCGGTCACGACTTGCATGCGGTCGACCCTGGTCCGCGTCAGCGCCGATTGCCGCTTCGAAATCTTGCCCATGCGCTGCGTATACACATAGCCAGGCTCGGACGAGAGCCCCGCCCGGCCGCCCGCGAGCAGACACTCCGAATAGAAGAAGAAATCCTCGCTGTCGCGAAGGGTTTCCGGATAGGCGAGATTGTGCTCGGCGATGAACAATCGTCTGAACACGAATTTGAGCAGCGCATACTGGAACACGTCCCGCCCGCTGAAATCATGCAGGGGCGGGCGGAACATCGATGCGCGAAGAAAGCCGGCGAGGTCGATGCGGTTGAACCCGGGACTGAGCCGCTGATCGCCGAATTCGACATCGGCCTCGCTATCGTAATACGTGATGTCGTCAGCGATCATGTCGAGAGATTCGCTCTCGGCCAGCTTGGTCAACCTCTCGAGGCGATCCGGCTTGTAGGCATCGTCCGCGTCCAGGATCGCCAGCCAGGTTCCTCGCGCCTCGGTGAATCCCCGGTTGCGGGCTCTTGATGGCCCACCGTTTTTCTCCTGGCTGACCAGCCGGATGCGACCATCCTTCGCGGCAAGACCGGAGACAACGGCAACCGTGTCGTCCGTCGAGCAATCGTTGACGACGATGATCTCGAAATCCTGTTCGGTCTGCGCCTGAACCGAGGCGATCGCACGCCCGATGCAGCCGGAGGCGTTGTAGGCCGGAATGACGACCGATACGCGGGGGCCTTGCGGGGCCGGTGTGGATGGCGACGTCATGATTCTCCTGCAACGATCTCGGCGCGCGAAGGGGCGCGATGCGCGGCCTGTTCGGGCTGATATGTCAGTTCAGCGCAGCGCTGCCAGGAGAACGTCTGCGCCCAGGTCCTGGCGGCCGAACCGAATCTCGTCACATCGTCCTGCCGGCTCAGAAGGTCCACGATCAAATTGGCCAGCTTCTCTGGCGAGCGGTCCGTCAAGAGAACGCCCGTCTCTCCATCGAGCACCACCTCGGGCACGCCGCCATTCGGCGCGGCGACACTCGGAAGCGACTGCGCCGCCGCTTCAAGGTAGGCCAGCCCAAAACCTTCCACCTTCTCCGGATTTGGTTCGGCGAGCATGCAGAACAGCCAGGCCGAGGC
>NZ_JBFULT010000987.1:0-1435 GCF_054049755.1 Bradyrhizobium sp. P5_C11_2 | reverse complement strand
TTGTCATCGGTCCCTATTTGCGGCTGCGCGCGGGCGGCTCCGACGCGCAATCGGAGAGCCATGCCTCATCTCATCATGTCCAGCGTGACGCCGAGGCCCGGCTCGACGAAGCCGCCGGCCTCGCGCGCGCGATCGATCTCGTGATTGCGGATGCCATCATCACGCCGATCAGCCAGATCCGCCCCGCCACCTACATCGGCAAGGGCAAGGTCGAGGAGATCGCCGGGCTGATCAAGAGCCTTGATGTCGAGCTCGTGGTGATGGATTGCGCGCTGGCGCCGATCCAGCAGCGCAATCTCGAGAAGGAGTTGCACGCCAAGGTGCTCGACCGCACCGGCCTGATCCTGGAAATCTTCGGCCGCCGCGCCAAGACCAGGGAAGGCTCGCTCCAGGTCGAACTCGCGCATCTCAACTACCAGCGTTCGCGCCTCGTCCGCTCCTGGACCCATCTCGAGCGCCAGCGCGGCGGCTTTGGATTCATGGGCGGTCCCGGCGAGACGCAGATCGAAGCCGACCGCCGCCTGATCCAGGAGCGCATCTCCAAACTCGAGGGCGAACTGAAGAAGGTGCAGGCGACACGGCGTCTGCATCGCGCCGGACGCCAGCGCGTGCCTTATCGCGTCGTGGCGCTGGTCGGCTACACCAATGCCGGCAAGTCGACGCTGTTCAACCGCCTGACGCGTGCCGACGTGCAGGCCGCCGACATGCTGTTCGCGACCCTCGATCCGACCTTGCGCGCGCTCAGCCTGCCGCATGGCGGCAAGGCGATGCTGTCCGACACCGTGGGCTTCATCTCCAACCTGCCGACGCAGCTCGTCGCCGCCTTCCGCGCCACGCTGGAAGAGGTGCTCGAGGCCGACGTCATCCTGCATGTCCGCGACATCTCGCACGAAGACGCCGAGGCGCAGCAGAGCGACGTCGACGCGGTGCTGCGCCAGCTCGGCATCAACCCCGACGATTCCGGCCGTATCATCGAGGTCTGGAACAAGATCGATCGTTTTGACGCGGATCAGCGCGAAGAGCTGCTGAACATCGCGGCGCGCCGGCCGGAGGATCATCCGGCGATGCTGGTCTCCGCCGTGTCAGGCGAGGGGATCGACGCGCTGCTCGCCGCGATCGAGGAACGGCTCGCCGCCAAGCGCACCACGCTCGATCTCTCGATCGACGCTGCCGACGGCGCCGGGATCAGCTGGCTGCATCGCAATGCCGAGATCTTGGTCAAGGAGCTGCACGACGGCCGCTTCGACATGACCGTGCGGGTGGATGAGACCAAGCGGGATATCGTGGTCAACCGCTTCGACGCCGTGCCGCATCACGCCGCATAGGCCCGAACAAGTCTGACGCCACATTGTAGGCCGGATGGAGCGAAGCGAAATCCGGGAAAGCCCGACACGACGCGCCCCGGATTGCGCTTCGCTCCATCCGGGCTACGCAC
>NZ_JBFULT010000986.1:0-1436 GCF_054049755.1 Bradyrhizobium sp. P5_C11_2 | reverse complement strand
GCAGGTGGCTGCGCCGATCGCTCCGGGGGCCTCGCGGGCGGACAGATCGGGTACCGCTGGCAAACCAATCAGTTTGTGCTCGGTCTGGAAGCGCAGGGAGATTGGGCCGAAATCAAGAACACGCGCGTCAGTCTGATCGATCCATTGATTTCGACTACAGGGAAGATTGACGCCATCGGACTCTTCACAGCGCAACTCGGTTGGGCGTGGAACGCCTCGCTGTTCTACGTGAAAGGCGGCGCGGCCGTGACGCGCAATCGCTTCGACATTTTCAACAACGTCACCGGGGTCGGCCTGGCATCGGCAAGCCACACACGCTGGGGCGGTGCCCTTGGCGTTGGCTGGGAGTACGGCTTCACGCCCAACTGGTCGTTCGGTATCGAATACGACCATCTCTGGATGGGGCGTGATAATGCCGGCTTCGCAGGTGTGGTTACTCCTGGAGGGTTTGTCCTCACCGGCAGCGGGGTCAGCCAGGACGTGGATATGGTCACGCTTCGGTTGAACTACCGCTTCGGTGGATACGGCGCACCGGTCGCGGCCAGATACTGATCGCACCCATCTTTGCAAACCAAAGCCCCGGCTCGCCGGGGCTTTTTTGCGGGCTATGAATTGCTAGAGGTTGCTTCTTCTTTGCAATGTCTGAGGTGGGTCAATCGCGTCACTTTGGCYGCGTGCCGTTCTCTTCCGGTCTACCCCTGTGAACGGACATCGTCAGACCGCCCCGGCATGTCTCAAACGGGCCAAAAACAGAAGTCGAAGCCACGGGGTTGGCGATGCTTGGTGGAAGTCCGTCAGGGATTTATTGGCGCATCATCACAGACCAATTGATGTACCTTCGCTTGGACGATTTGAGCACGCCTCAGGTCCATGTTGGTTACCACCTCGAAGACCTTGGCGGCGCAGTCAAACTGAAGCTCAAACAGGTTTCCCTTGTTGAAGACCTCTCCATCGATGATGTAGGCGGCGGCGTAATGGGAGGATTTCTTGCTTAAATCAACCGCGAATTTGGTTCCATCGTCGGCGCTCATCACCTGCCAGTTCGGCTTTACGAGCTTGCCCCGCCAGTTAACGTAGCCGTCGCGCCAGAGAAGTGGCGATGTCTCCGGCGTCATTCGATCYGACGATTGAGCCCAGATGTCCGATGGCAACACCGCAAGAACGAACACGAGGATATTGGTTCCGAATTTCATTGAGTGCACTCGATCGGCAACATGACTTGCAGCAGCTAATCATTGACCGCTGGCAAGTCGAACAACCTATTGCTTGTTTCCCTGCTCGACAAAATCGCGCCACTCCTCCTTGAGGACCGCGCGAAAGATTCCGGGAGGAAGCACTTCCTCTAGGACTTCCGCTTTCGAGGAGGCGTTTGGATCTAAGAAAATCCCGAACAACGGCATGCACGCCTTCATGGCGTAGCTCGCAGCGTCCTCGGG
>NZ_JBFULT010000985.1:0-1436 GCF_054049755.1 Bradyrhizobium sp. P5_C11_2 | reverse complement strand
TCGCTAAACTCCTCCCTGTGGTTATGGGTCCCGGCCTGCGCCGGGACGACGATGGGGAGGTATCCGGGCCATGGACCGCGAATTCCTGATCGACCTGTTCGCCGATTTCGGCCCCGTCACCATCCGAAAAATGTTCTCCGGCTACGGCATCTCCGCCGACGGCATCAATTTTGCGCTGTCTCTACGCGCCGGCCTGTTCTTCCGTGCCGACGAGGTGACCATCCCGGACTTTGAAGCGGAAGGCTCAAAACCGTTCCAGTATTCGACCCGGGCCAAGACGGTGACGGTCAACTCCTACTGGGAGTTGCCGGCGCGCCTGTTCGACGATTCCGAGGATCTCGTACAATGGGCGAGGGCGGCGCTCGCAGCCGCCCAGCGCGCCAAGGTGAAGAAGCGGCCGAAAGCGAAGAAGGCGGCGAAGAAGCGCGTGGCCAAGAAGCCTGCCGTCAAGAAGCGTGCAGCCAAGAATGCGGTTCGTAGGGTGGGCAAAGCGAAGCGTRCCCACCGCTCACGATAGAAATGCTGGAAAGATGGTGGGCACGGCGCTTCGCACCTTTGCCCACCCTACGGCTCTGTTGCTTGTGAAGGTGCGTCACGCCACCCGGCTGTGCGTCTCGATCGCGTATTCCGGATCGGCCTCGCAGATCACGCGGTTGCGGCCGTTGCGCTTGGCGGCGTAGAGGCAGGCGTCCGCACGCTCGATCAGGGAGTCGTTGTCGTCGCCCGGCTTGAGCATGGAGACGCCGACGGAGATGGTGACGCGGCCGAGGATCTCGCCGGTCGACTTCTTCTTCAATTCCTTCGCCATCACGGCGCGGCGGATGTGGTCGGCGACGGTGAGCGCCTGGCGCAGCGCGGTATTGGGCAGCACCACCGCGAACTCCTCGCCGCCGTAGCGCGCGGTGATGTCCTGGCCCTTGATGGATTGTTTCAGCGACAGGCCGACCAGCCGCAGCACCTGGTCGCCGGTGAGATGGCCATAGGAATCGTTGAACGACTTGAAGTGATCGATGTCGAGCAGCAGGAGCGACAGCGGCTCGCCGCTGGTGAGCGCGCTCTGCACGGCCATGCCGATCATGCGGTCGAAATATTTGCGATTGCCCAGGCCGGTGAGCGGATCGGTCAGGCTCTCGGCCCGGATCGCCTCGAGGCTCTGCTGGAGATTGCTGATTTCGCTCTTCGACAGCGTCAGCCGGTCTTCCAGCGTCTTGTTGGTCTCGCGCATCTCGCTGGTCGAACGTATCAGGCTCTCGACGATCGCCTTGATCTGCTCGCGGCTCTTGGCCGTCGACAATTGTTCGGTCGCGCCCGACAGGCTGGCGTCGTAGGAGCCGGTCATGCCGAGCGCATCGCCCAGCACCTTCATCACGTCGTCGATCTCGCCGATGACGCGCGCGCCGACCTTGTCGATGCGGTCGGTGGTCTTGATGTGGGAG
>NZ_JBFULT010000984.1:0-1438 GCF_054049755.1 Bradyrhizobium sp. P5_C11_2 | reverse complement strand
AGGCTGCGACCCGCATGCCGGAGCAGGATGCCGCCATTTTCGGGGACGTGGTGCATGGGCAACGCAGGTGACGAGGATCCCAAACGCGGCCGCGCCGTTGCGCAGACGGCCGCGAAGGGGGATTTGACCGGCATCGGCGCAGCGCTCGCGCCGCCAGTGTTCGCGGCGCTCTTGTCGCGAATTTTCAACTGGTCGCGCAGCGGTGTCGGGCCCCGCTTGCTTGCCGCCGTGTTGCTGTTCTCCTCGCTCGTGACACTGACGCTGACGGCGCTTCAGCTCTATCTGGACTATGATCGCGAGGTTGGCGTCATCGAGACGCGGCTCGACGAGATCGGCCGCAGCACCACGGACAGCCTCGGGGAGAGCCTGTGGAATCTCGACCAGAACCAGCTCAAGCTCCAGCTCGACGGTATTCTGCGGCTGCCTGACATCCGTGCGGCGGAGGTCCGCGAGGTCGCCGATCGACCCAATCCGATCCGCGTTATGGTCGGCGAGCGAAGCACCCGTTCGGTCATGACCCGGGAATTCCCGCTGACCTACCTGGTGCAGGGGACCTCGCGCGCGATCGGCACGCTCCGGGTCGAGGCCACGCTGAGCGGCGTCTATCAGCAATTGCTGAACAGGGCTCTCGTCATTCTGGCGAGCCAGGCGGCAAAGACGTTCCTCGTCTCCCTGTTCATCATCTACATGGTTCATCTGCTCGTGACGCGGCATCTCGTCGCCATCGCCGAGTTCGTCGGCAAGTACAGCCTGGGGCGGCCGCCGCCGCCTTTGCACCTGGAGCGCCGGCCGCCCTACGCTCCCGACGAGCTCGACAAGGTGACCGACGCCTTCAACGGCATGTGCGCGAACCTCGAGCGTGCCTATGGCGATCTGCGCGAGGCCAATGCGACGCTCGAGCGTGATCTGAAGATCCGCCGGCGCGCCGAAGAGGCCGCGTGCGCGAGCGAGCAGCGTTTTCGCGACTATGCCGAGACGGCATCCGACTGGTTCTGGGAGACCGGACCGGATCACGTGTTCACCTACATCTCGGACCGGGCCGGCGCCTTCGGCATGGATCCCAAGGCCCTGATCGGCAAGCGCCGTTGCGATGCCGCCTTCGACCGCGACGCCGAACCGCAGAAATGGCGCGAGCACATGGCGACGCTGGACCGCCACGAGCCGTTCCGGAAGTTCGAGTATCGCGGCCGCGATGTGGCTGGACGCGTGCGCCATTTCAGCGTGRACGGCCGGCCGGTGTTCGCAGCGGACGGGCTTTTCACCGGCTATCGCGGTTCGGCCACCGATCTCACCGAGCAGCACGAGACCGACGAGCGGCTTCGCCAAGCGCAGAAGCTGGCTGCGATCGGCCAGCTCCCCGGCGGCGTCGCGCATGACTTCAACAACCGGCTCACCCTCATCACCGGGACCATCGAGATCATCCAGGAGGGGCTTGCGG
>NZ_JBFULT010000983.1:0-1440 GCF_054049755.1 Bradyrhizobium sp. P5_C11_2 | reverse complement strand
GGTGTTGCCCGCGCGGACGCAATCCGGCGCGGGTTTTTCGTCTTGATGCCTACGGGCTAATTCTTTGTCTGCTTACCGGTCCGGCGTTGTCCGGCGTAGGCGCGCTGCACCTGATCGCCGCAATAGGACAGCTTTCGGCCGTCGCCGGTAAAGTGTCCGTTGTTGATGATCCAGAGGATGACGGTCTTGTCGTCGATCTTCTTGAACATCAGGTTCTCGCGGTCCGGAGTTGTGTCCACATTCTGTACGCCGACAGCGTCCCCGTTCGAAGCCGGCTGCAATGTGCAATCGGCGCCGATCCTGACGGTGTCCGGGAGTTGAACACGCGTGCGGCGGATATCGCACTTGTTCGAGGCAGTAACGATTGACTTCCTGGCGAACGAAACGACCGTGTCGCTGAATTTCAAGCAACGTTCCTCGAAATCGGCATCCACCGCGGCGTAGACGCCATCTCGCGGATGAGCGCTTTTGAGAGTGAGTTCCTCTTCGGCCTTCCGCTTGGCTTCCTCGGCCTTCTGCTTGGCCTCTACCTTGGCTCTCAGCGTGGCCTCAGCAAGCGCGCGCTGTGTTTTCAGAGGGCAGTAGGCCGCGCGCCAGGGAGGATCCTTGAGCTTCCCATTCAGGCTCTTCTGGACGGAGATCGCCGCCGCATCGAGCCGTTTGATGAACATGACCTCGTTGAATTGTCTGTTCGCCCAGTTGGGGTCGCGCGGGTTGAGGTTTTGCGCCAGATTGTAATCGTCACAGACCATGTCAACCTTCAGCGCGCCTGGGCCAACATCGGTGACTTTCTTGACGTCGCAGCCCCATTCGTAACCGCTGACCGATTTCTCGCCAAGATCGATTGTAAGGCCGCCGCTTTCATCGCAGTTCGACTGGAAATTCTTGCCAGGTTCGGCGTAGACACCGGCCTTGGGACGCCATTTGCCGAATGTCGGAGCAGGCGGTTCCTGTGCGAAGGCAGGAAGTGCGAGAGCGACCAGCGCAGCCGCAGAGAAAACCCGACTGAGAATTCCGCGACGAATAACTCTGTTCACGTAAGCCCCCTCCGGCGAATGCGGCATGTCTTACATGAAACTACCGCGCGCGAAATATTTAGTGGATCAGCGAGAGTTGAGCAAGCCGTCGCCCGCTAGCGAAACGGCGGGGACCGCTGTCTGTCAATTCGCGTGAAGCTCTCTCTCCTTCTTCAAAAAGGGATTTCAACATGTGGGACGACATGATGCGACGTATTCTTCAGCCCGTCGGGGGGATCTCGCCTCACGTTACGAGTCCATACGGCGCAGTGACGGGCAGGCCACGCGGATCAAGTAACCCACACCGGGGCATCGATTTCAATTATGTTGGTGGTCAGGAGGCTCAGCTGAACACGAACCACCCGGACTTGCGGTCTCCCGTGAATGGCGTCGTTGAGCGCGCCGGTGACGATCAGTGGGGGAC
>NZ_JBFULT010000982.1:0-1452 GCF_054049755.1 Bradyrhizobium sp. P5_C11_2 | reverse complement strand
CCTGCGGGCCGATGGCTTACTTCTTCAGCAGCGCGCACTTGCTTTCGGACAGCGGCGTGAAGGCCTGGTCGCCCGGAACGGTGCCGACCAGCTTGTAGAAATCCCACGGCGCCTTCGATTCGGAGGGCTTCTTCACCTCGAACAGATAGGCGCTGTGAATGGTACGGCCGTTCGGCTGGATCTCGCCCTTGCCGAACAGATCGTCCTCGGTCGGGATCGACTTCATCTTCTCGACGACCTTCACGCCGTCATGCGGATTGCCGCCGAGCGCTTCCAGCGCCTTGAAATAGTGACGCAGGCCCGCATAGACGCCGGCCTGCACCATGGTCGGCGGCGCGCTGTTCTTCATGCGCGCGGAAAAGCGCTTGGAGAACGCGCGGGTCTRGTCGTTCATGTCCCAGTAGAAGGTCTCGGTGAAGTTGAGGCCCTGCGCGGTCTCCAGACCGATYGCCTTGACGTCGGTCAGGAAGAGCAGCAGCGCCGCGAGCTTCTGGCCGCCCTTGACGATGCCGAACTCGGCCGCCTGCTTGATCGAGTTGGTGGTGTCGCCGCCGGCGTTGGCAAGACCGATGATCTTGGCCTTGGACGACTGCGCCTGGAGCAGGAAGGAGGAGAAATCGGGCGTGTTGAGCGGATGCTTGACGCCGCCGACGACCTTGCCGCCATTGGCGGTGACGACGGCGGTGGTGTCGCGCTCCAGCGCCGCACCGAAGGCATAGTCCGCGGTCAGGAAGAACCAGGTGTCGCCACCGGCCTTCACCAGCGCCTGCCCCGTGGTGTGGGCCAGCATGTAGGTGTCGTAGGTCCAGTGCACGGTGTTGGGCGAGCACTGCGCGTTGGTGAGGTCCGAGGTCGCCGCACCCGAATTGATGTAGACGCCGTTCTTTTCCTTGATGACGTTGTTGACGGCGAGCGCCACGCCGGAATTCGGCACGTCAACGATGACGTCGACCTTGTCGACGTCGAACCACTGCCGCGCGATCGCGGTGCCGATGTCCGGCTTGTTCTGGTGATCGCCGGAGATGATGTCGATCTTCCAGCCCTTCGCCGTGAGGCCGGAATCCTCAGCGGCCATTTGCGCTGCGAGAGTCGAGCCCGGTCCGCCGAGGTCGGCATAGAGTCCGGACTGATCGGACAGCGCGCCAATCTTGACGGTCTTGTCCTGCGCGGACGCGACGCCGGCTGCGGCGAAGGTGAGCGCGGTGGTCAGCAACAATGACGCAATCAACCTGGTCTTCATGCAACTTTCCTTTTTGAATTTTCTCGTTGGAAGTTCTTCTGTTTGAGCATGATCTCCGCGCAAACGCGTTCCGCGTTTGTCGCGAGGGAAAACCGCTCCACACTTTTCCGGATCATGGTTAGACGCCGAGATAGGAGTGGAGCTTGTCCATATTGGCGGCAAGCTCGGAGTTGGAAAATCCATCGATGATCTTGCCGTGCTCGACCACGTAG
>NZ_JBFULT010000981.1:0-1454 GCF_054049755.1 Bradyrhizobium sp. P5_C11_2 | reverse complement strand
CGTCATTGCGAGCGCAGCGAAGCAATCCAGACTGCCTCAGCGGATAGATCTCTGGATTGCTTCGCTGCGCTCGCAATGACGGAGGATAGGGCTCAGCCCGGAATCCTTACCGGCAACGACTCATATCCCTTGATGAAGCTGGAATAGATCCGCTTCGGTTCGCCGACCACATCGATGCGGTCGAAGCGCTTGAGCATCTCTTCCCAGACGATCTTGAGCTGGAGCTCGGCGAGCCGCATGCCGACGCAGCGGTGGATGCCGAAGCCGAAGGAGAGATGGGTGCGCGGCCGCGGACGGTCGATGATGAACTCCTCGGGCCGGTCGATCACCTCCTCGTCGCGGTTGCCGGAAACGTACCACATCACGACGCGGTCGCCCTTCTTGATGTGCTTGCCGCCGATCTCGGTGTCCTGGAGCGCGGTGCGCCGCATATGGGCGAGCGGCGTCTGCCAGCGGATCACCTCCGGCACCATGGTGTCGATCAGCGCCGGATTGTTCCGCAGCTTCTCGTACTGGTCCGGGTTCTCGTTCAGCGCCAGCACCGAGCCGGTCATGGTGTTGCGGGTGGTGTCGTTGCCGCCGACGATGAGCAGGATGATGTTGCCCATGAGGTTGTCGGGGTCCATGAAGCGGGTGGCGTCGCTATGGGCCATCAGCGACAGCAGGTCGTTGCGCGGCGCGGAATTGACGCGCTCGTTCCACAGCCTGGACATGTAGGCGTAGCACTCGTCCATCTCGCGGCGGCGCTCCTCGGCCGACGCAACGATGCCGCTCTTGGGCAGCGCGGTCGCGACGTCCGACCAGCGCGTCAGCTTGCGACGCTCTTCCCAGGGGAAGTCGAACAGGGTCGCGAGCATCTGTGTCGTCAATTCGATCGAGACGCGCTCGACGAAGTTGAAGGTCTCATTGCGCGGCAGATTGTCCAGCACGGTCTGCGAGCGCTGGCGGATCAGTTTTGCGAGTTCGTCCAGATGGGTTGGCGTGAACATCGGCGACACGGTCTTGCGCTGCGCCGAATGCTGCGGCTGGTCCATGGCAATGAAGCTCGGCCAGTCATAGCCCTGCGGCACGTCGCGGATCCCGATGCCGCCGAGCGTCGAGTCGGAGGAGAAGGTGCCGTGATTGGTGTCGACATGCATGATGTCGTTGTATTTCACCACCGACCAGTAGGGCTCGATCGGCGCATTGGTGCAGTAATGCACCGGCTCTTCCTTGCGCAGCCGCTCGAACCAAGGCCACAGCGTGTCGTCCTGGAACAGCCGGGGCGCGCCGGGATGGAATTGCGAAAGCGGCGTCGCATAAGCCTCCTCGCGGGCCCTGCGCATGCGTTCGGCCTTGTCGGTTTTGACCGGAGTCTGAATGTTCATGTGATAGCTCCAGTGTTTGAATCGGGGCGCCGGACGCACTTCACCTCGCCCCGCTTGCGGGGAGAGGTCGGATCGCATCGTTAGATG
>NZ_JBFULT010000980.1:0-1462 GCF_054049755.1 Bradyrhizobium sp. P5_C11_2 | reverse complement strand
GAGCAGGCCGTTGATCGAGCTCGATCCGCCCAGCGTCTTGCCGCGCGGCTGGAACACCTGACGCCCCTTCAACTCGGGCTCCGGCTCGGTCTGGTACATCCAGTTGACGGTCTTCTCCTTGAACAGTTTGCCGTAACCGAGCGGCACGTGGATCCAGATGTTGGAATCCTTTGGTCCCGCCTCGAGCAGCAGCACCGTGTGCTTGCCGTTCGCCGACAGCCTATTGGCGAGCACGCAGCCGGCGGAGCCGGCGCCGACGATGATGTAGTCGAATTCGGGATCGGACGGCGCGAGGGAGGAATTTGCGGTCATCTGTTGCCAGGGCCTGTGCTCATAAGCGTGACATATCTGCTTCCAAGGGTGAAGCAGACTTGGGCCGATCATTCCAGCCATTTCGCCTTTTTGCCCCACACGCGACATTGGCTAGTTGTTCGTAAAGTCCGCCTCTCAGCCCCCTGAATGGTGGATTCGTCCTGGCCGCGCCAGCCTGATCAGGAAGGCCTAAGAAAAAACGGCTCTCAAGTTGAGTGCCGTTCTCTCGATCCCGCATAGTTCAACACCAATGCCACCGGCCCTCACGACGTGAATGTTGACGTGATACTCTCGAATATCATCTGTGTTGGAGCCCATCGCGAAAGGCAATCGCTTCAAGTTCGACCCGGACGGCGTCCATGACGGGAACTACGGGTCTTGCCTGGAATTCGAACGCAGGCAACATCGAGCAGAACTTGTGAACCGCCAACGGATCTTCGCAGTCCAACAGCATATATCCACCCCAGTCGCCTACTCGTATAACGAACAACTCGATCTTGAAATTGTCAGGCGCCTTCCATTGAGTGAAAACCTCCAGTATCCGCTTCTGGGCGTTCTCGTACTCCATAGGCGATCCCTGCGGACGCTCGAACCAGCTGATCATGTACTTCATCGGCATCCTCCATTATGTTCGCTGAAATCCGAAGAATGACTTTTTGTTGTTCTTGAATAACAGCGTTGCGCGATTGGGCTTCGTTGACAAGTCAGCTCTTGGCACTTGGGACATCGAGCAAGTCGGGCCGGGCAAATGCGAGTTAAGAGTACGCGCCCGCGTGCGGATAGGTAAGGGCAACTGCCGATACACGCGACGCTTTGCTAACATTGATCAGGACGAACTCAATCTCAGATGTCGGCCCATGGCCCGTTCGAGACATTCCGGTTCGATCTGACGATGTCCGCTTATCCGGTCAGACCCGAAGTCATCACCTCGGAGTCAAACCGACGCGATTGACCAAGGCGCCACCGGCAACAGCCGCTCGATACTCGCGATTGCTCCGTCTTGCCTGCGCCTCTGACTGTCGCGCCGCTCAAAAGAGACCAGTGGCGTCAGTGCAATTGCAGCGGAAGTTACTCGCCATCATCTTCGAGCACGCCGTTGCGAGCGATGGAGCCGGCCGCAATTTGAAGCGAAGAACCAATCGCCCAACAG
>NZ_JBFULT010000979.1:0-1467 GCF_054049755.1 Bradyrhizobium sp. P5_C11_2 | reverse complement strand
ATCTCGGCGGCATCTGCCTGAACTGGGGCTGCATCCCGACCAAGGCGCTCTTACGCTCCGCCGAGATCTACCACTACATGCAGCACGCGAAGGATTACGGCCTGTCGGCCGACAACGTCTCGTTCGATCCGAAGGCGGTGGTGCAGCGTTCGCGCGGCGTCTCGAAGCGGCTCAACGACGGCGTCGGCTTCCTGATGAAGAAGAACAAGGTCAGCGTGATCTGGGGCGCGGCCTCGATCGACGCGCCTGGCAAGGTCACGGTGAAGAAGTCCGACGTCGAGGCCCCGAAGGGTGCGCTGGGCGAGGGGAGCTACCAGGCCAAGCACATCATCGTCGCGACCGGCGCGCGCCCGCGGGTGCTGCCCGGGCTCGAGCCCGACAAGAAGCTGATCTGGACCTATTTCGAGGCGATGGTGCCGGAGCGGATGCCGAAGTCGCTGCTGGTCGTCGGCTCCGGMGCGATCGGCATCGAGTTCGCCTCGTTCTTCCACACCATGGGCTCTGATGTCACCGTGGTCGAGGTGCTGCCGCAGATCCTGCCCGTCGAGGACGCCGAGATCGCGGGCCTGGCGCGAAAGCGCTTCGAAAAGCAGGGCATCAAGATCCTGTCCTCGACCAAGGTGACGAAGCTCGAGAAGAAGGCCGACAGCGTCGTCGCCACCATCGACGACGGCAAGAAGCCGGTGACGGTCGAGTTCGAGCGGGTGATTTCGGCGGTCGGCGTGGTCGGCAATATCGAAGGGCTTGGGCTGGAAAAGCTCGGCGTCAAAACCGACCGCGGCTGTATCGTGATCGACGGCTACGGCAAGACCAACATCCCCGGCATCTACGCCATCGGCGACGTTGCCGGCCCCCCGATGCTCGCGCACAAGGCCGAGCATGAGGGCGTGATCTGCATCGAGGCCATCAAGGGTCTGCACCCGCACGCCATGGACAAGAACCTGATCCCGGGCTGCACCTACTGCCAGCCGCAAGTCGCCTCCGTCGGTCTCACCGAAGCCAAGGCCAAGGAGAATGGCCGCGAGATCCGTGTCGGCCGCTTCCCCTTCGTCGGCAACGGCAAGGCGATCGCGCTCGGCGAGGACCAGGGCCTGGTCAAGGTGATCTTCGACAAGAAGACCGGCCAGCTGCTCGGCGCCCACATGATCGGCGCGGAAGTCACCGAGCTGATCCAGGGCTATGTGGTGGCCATGAACCTGGAGACCACGGAAGAAGAGCTGATGCACACGGTGTTCCCGCATCCGACGCTGTCGGAGATGATGAAGGAAGCCGTGCTGGATGCTTATGGGCGTGTGTTGAATATCTAGAATAGGGCCTTCAATGGCGGCTCATGACGGTTGGTCAGAGACTGGCAACAATATCCTTGCGCCAAAATTGCTGGCCAAAGTTCGGGACATTCTGGAACATGAGCCGATTATTCTGGAACACCGATTGTACGCGGGGAGTTCTGCTCCACTGATGCTAATC